>CAZTHM010000018.1:0-4163 GCA_964613505.1 uncultured Acidobacteriota bacterium
GGTGAGTAAGGCGCATGGAAGGTTCCTCCGGAGCAGATATCCCCATGGCGGGAGCTCGAAACCAGATTGATATGCGTCATACCTACGCCTCGCAGGGAAGGAATGTCAAGCGGAATCTTACGAAACTGTGGCTTATTGTAACGCATATCAGCCAAGTGCGACATTTTGTCCGTTCTTGGTCGAAGGGGCAAAGATCACATGGCAGGTCAGCGCCACAAGGTTCGCCTTTCTCTCTACCTCACGGAACTCTGTCCAAGCCGGCGCTGTGCTCAGCCTCCGGTGCCCGATGGCACCGCGGCACGTGGCCCGGTGCCCGCATCAGGGCATTGGGCCACCGAGGGCCCTGTTCCCGGTCGTGAGGGTCAAGCCGATTCCGCGACTGCCTGCGGGGAGTCGCTCCCGTTTGGCCCGCCTGCCCCGGGGGCGCTTCCGGTAATACGGGGGATAAGTGCAGGCAGGAAGGCGCAGCGCGGGACGGTATCGCTCCAGGGCCTCGTGGCTCTGCTATTTTCTGACCTCCTCGAGGAGCCGACGCGCCTATGGCAAGCCTGGCCAGCACTGCGATTATGGCGTCATGAATAGCAGGAAGGAGGATTTCAGCGCTGCTGATACCGGACGGGCGGGCACGTGTCCTGACGGGAGGTCGTCGAGGGATGTCATCTCTTAATCCTCTATATTCAAGAGCGTCGTAAAAACGGGAGGTTGAGTCCAGGGACGCCAGCATCGCAGGGATGGCGCCCGCATACACGGCCTTCTCCGTGTCAACGGGATCGGCGTAGTTTTCCTCAACCGCCGCGATGACCTGGGCGATCGCACGGATGCTGTCGTTCGCATCGTTATCCCCGCAGGATCGAGATCCCTTTCCCTTTTTCCGAATGAGCCTCGCTCCGTTGAGGACGAGGACGCGCACTGTGCTGGTGTGGCCCTGGAACGACGCAAGCATCAGAGCGCTCTGGCCATCCTTGCTTTTCGCGTTTACATCCGCCCCCGCCGCGAGCAGTGCTTGGACCGTCGCGGTGTCGCCCTCGGCGGCGGCTTGCAGCAACTGGCCTTTGGTGTCTGCGCCGTAGACAGCAGGCGAGATGAGTATGACAAGAGATGCCGCGAACGCAGCGCCAAGCCTCACAAAGCCTCCTCGCGGTTTAATCGTGCCAGATGCCGGCAACGACGGAGCGGTAATACTCTGACAGACTAATCATCGGTCCACCGTCTTAGGCATTGACCTTCCTGCGGTCACTCGAACCGCTTTGACTCCATCTGTCGCTAAGCCTCAGCGGCCGACGAGGACAAAGGCTCCCCAGTAGTACGGCCTATCTTTCCCGTAGCGGGCGCGCACCGTCTCTCGCAGTTCCATCTGAGCTTCTCGCAGCGCTTCGTGCTTGTCTTTTCCACCCAGCCATTTCCCGTAAAACCCCGTCATCAGCTCCTGGGTCTCCCGATCCGGCACCGACCACATACTCATCAGCACCGCTTCGGCTCCTGCCACCTGCAGAGCCCGCCGCAAGCCGAAGACTCCTTCCCCGGCCGACACCTGCCCCCGCCCCGTCTCACAGGCGCTCAACACGACCAGTTCCGTGCCCTGCAGATTCAGCCCGGTGGCTTCATAAGCGGTCAGCACACCGTCTTCCATATCCGGCGGCGTCGGCTCCCCCGCCAGCGTCCGGTTCGAGCCTGCGAAGAATAAACCCGAACGCAACATCGGGTCTTCCAGTCCCGGCGGCCGGTCCCCTCGCAGGTCGGTAAGCGTGCGTTTCTGGTCGGGCTGAAAGAACCCGTGCGTGGCGATGTGCAGCACGCGCGGCTGGCGCACCCGCTTGATCGATTCCTCCAACGCCTGCGGGCCCCTGTAGATTTCCACCTGCCATTGCTGTTTCCCCAGCAGGCTATTGATCTCTTCGAGTTCCTTTTGCGTGGCGGGCAGCGGTCCCAGAGGCCCACCCCGCATCTCGCGCGAGCGGGAGCCGCGCATCACGCCCACGGGTGACGCAGCGGTAGGAGATCCTCCTTTCGCGAGCGAGCGCACCGTTGAGCGTTGCGTCGCTTCTTCCAGGTCGAACGCCGGGTTGCCGATCAGCACGGCTGCCTTGGTAGCGGCAGAATGCTTCTGGCGCATTAAGTCTTTCGTGCTGTTCACCACGCGCAGCTCGTAGCGCTCGACCAGCAGGCGTCCGTCAGCGTCGGGAATGACATTCATCGAGATCTGATTCAGGACGCCATCGAGTGAGAGGTAGATATGCTTCACGCCGCTAAGCGCTGGTTCGAGCGGCTTCCAGAAGGCGGCGTAGACACTCGCGGCCGCAGCCTTCAGCTCCGCTTCCGTCTTTTCCTTCAGGGCGGGGAGTTCAGGAGCGAGACCCACGCCTCGCTGATATGCGCCGAGCGGTGCGCCTTCGAGATCCTTCGCCTCGCCTAGTACGACCAGCGTGGGAGCCGAGGTCGTCTCCGGCGTGACGATCAGTGCCACGTAATACGCCTTGTCTGTCCAGCTCCTGCCATCGTGGAAACCAAAGCGCACCAACTCAACGGCCGCTTCTCCCGGCTTGAGCGTCCCCTGTACGTCGCGCCAGCCGACACGGGCCAGCGCCTTCTGCTCGGCGAGGGCCGTCGAGCGCTTCACCAGTTCCCGCTCTTGTTCGTTGGCCGCCTGCTCCAGATCGGCCACCTGCTTCTTCCATTGCTCGCGATCCTTGGGCTCGCTGGTCAGCAGGTGGGCTAACTGCGTCTTCATCGCAGTGAGCTGGTCGAGAAGTTCCAGAGCTTGCCGATCTCCAGAGGCCTCGATCTTTGTCCGCAGGGCCGCAATACTTTGCGCGATGAAACCCTTTTGCCAAAGAAGGACGTCATACATCTCTCCTGCCAGCGCGGGATCGCGGTCCCTGTAATTGAAACAAAAGCTGTAGTAGAGGTGAAACATCGAAGCAACCTTGCTCAGGAAGACAAGTCGTTCCCTCTCGCTCATATAAGTAAATTGGTATTCAAACTGTCTGGCTAAATTCTCGATGGTGCGCTCAAAAAAAGGCCGCGCACTGGCGGGCTGGTCTTGGGCATAATAGTGGAGCGCCAGAGTCCCTACCGACATCCCCAGATCGGGATGCTCAGGGCCTAGCACTCTCTCGTTGATCGCCAGCGTGCGCTTGAGGAGGGGTTCGGCGGCCGCGTAATTGGCTTGCTCGTCGTAAAGGTAGCCCAGGTTAGCTAATGCTTTGGCGACGATCGGGTGGTCGGGGCCCAAGGACTTCTCGTTGATCGCCAGGGCGCGGCGAAAGAGCGGCTCGGCCTCCACGTATTTCCCCTGAACCCAGTATAAATTCGCCAGACTGTTCACCGAGGCAGCCACAATGGGATGCTCCGGACCCAAGGCTTTCTCATTGATGGCCAACGCCCGGCGCGCCAACGGCTCAGCCTCAGCATACTTGCCTTCTGCAAAATAAAGCCCCGCCAGGTTATTCAGCATGAGTGCTACATCCGGATGGTCTGGTCCCAAGCCTTTTTCCTCGATCGCCAAAGCTCGTCGGAAAAGGGGCTCGGAGGCACCATACTGGCCCTGGGCCTGGTACAGGTCTGCTAAATTACTGAGCGAGGAGGCCAGGTTCGGATGGTCGGGTCCCAGCGCTTTCTCCCAGATCGCCAAGGCGCGCCGGTACAATGGCTCGGCCTCTCCGAACAATCCTTGGTGCTTGTAAAACTCCGCCAAATTGTTGAGTGACATTGCGACATCGGGATGGTCTGGACCCAAGGCTTTCTCTCTTATCGCCAGCGCACGCTTCAACAGCGGCGCGGCGTCCGTTGGTTTGCCTTCCGTGTCGAAGAGGTTTGCCAGGTTGTTCAGCGAGGTCGCCACATCCGGATGGTTTGGTCCTGAAGCTTTCTCCTTGATTGCCAGCGCACGCTTCAGCAGCGGCTCGGCCTCAGAGTATTTCCCTTGGGCGCGGTACAGCTCAGCCAAGTTATTGAGGCCCGTCGCGACATCGGGATGCTCCCGGCCCAGGGCCTTCTCCGAGATCGCCAGCGCGCGCTTGAAAAGTAGCTCGGCCTCGGCGTGCTTGCCTTGGGCCATGTACAGTCCGCCCAGATTGTTCAGCGAAGCTGACACTAGGGGATGCTCCGAACCAAGAGCCTTCTCACGGACATCGCCCGACGGACGTCCAGATCGGGATCGTCGA
>CAZTHM010000018.1:4173-19450 GCA_964613505.1 uncultured Acidobacteriota bacterium
AAAGCTCCGCCAGGTTGTTGAGGCTTTGTGCCACGTCGGGATGCTCCGCACCCAGTGCCTTCTCCTGGGTTGCCAAAGCCCGCTTGTAGAGTGGTTCGGCATCGGCGTATCTGCCCCGGGCGAGATAGAGCGTTGCCAATTGGTCCAGGCCATTGGCCACGTCGGGATGCTCCGGCCCGAGTGCCTTCTCCAGAATCGCCAGCGCCCGCTTCAAAAGCGGCTCGGCTTCCGCGTATTTCACCTGGGCTTGATACAGACTGGCCAGATGTCTGAGGGTCGCTGCCACGTGGGGATGCTCTCGTCCGAGGGCTTTCTCATTGATCGCCAGCGCGCGCTTGTAGAGTGGCTCGGCATCATTGTATTGGCCCTGGTCAAAGTAAAGGGTTGCCAGGGTGTCGAGCGAGTTAGCTACATTCGAGTGCTCGGAGCCCAAGGCCTTCTCCCGGATCGCCAAGGCGCGGCGATAAAGCGGCTCGGCCTCGTTATACCTCGCCTGGGCTTCGTAAATGCCTGCCAGGTTGTTGAGGCTCAGGGCCACGTCGGGATGCTCCGGTCCGAGCGCCTTCTCCCTGATCGCCAGTGAACGCTTGAGGAGAGGCTCGGCTTCGGCATATTTGGCCTGGGCGAGGTAAAGCACCGCCAAGTTGCTCAGCGCGGTGGCTACATCGGGATGCTCAAGGCCAAAGGCCTTCTCGCGGATCGCCAAGGCCCGGCGAAAAAGCGGCTCGGCCTCGCCATACTTGCCTTGCTCCCTGTATTGCGCTGCCAGGTTGTTCAGCGACGTCGCCACTCCGGGATGATCAGGACCCAAAGCCTTCTCGTTGATCGCCAGCGAGCGCTTGAAGAGCGACTCCGCCTCAGCGTGCTTCCCTTGCATACGGAACAGACTCGCTAAATTACTCAGCCCGCCGGCCACTCGCGGGTGGTCGGGCCCGAGTGCCTTTCCGTTAATCTCCAGCGATCGGGTCAAAAGCGGCTCGGCCTCCGCGTATTTGCCCTGGGTCATATAGAGATTCGCGATATTGTTCAACGAAAACGCTACATTGGGATGCGCTGCCCCCAAGACTTTTTCGTTGATGGCCAATGCGCGCTTGAAAAGAGGTTCGGCTTCAGCGTAACGGCTTTGGGCAAGGTATAGGGCCGCCAAGTTGTTTAGGGTGGCTGCCATGTTAGGATTCCACGGCCCGAGCGCCTTCTCCCAAATCACCAGCGCACGCTTGTATAGGGGTTCGGCCTGGGCGTACAGGCCTTGGGTGCGGTAGACTTCCGCTAACCCATTGAGGGTCCGCGCCAAGTCGGTATCTTTCGGCCCTAAGGCTTTCTCCTGAATCGCCAGCGCGCGGTTGAAGAGCGGCTCAGCTTCGTGGTGTTTCCCTTGGTCGACGTAAAGCTCAGCGAGTGAACTGAGGACCTCCGCCACCTCGGGATCCTCGGGCCTTAGGGCCTTCTCTCGGATCACCACGGTGCGTTTGTAGAGCACTTCGGCTTCAGCGTCTTTGCCTTGGTTGCGGTAAACCTGTCCCAGGCTGTAGGTGATATCGGCTATATCCGGATGCTCGGGCCCCAAAGCTCTCTCTCTGATCGCCAGCGCCCGCTCCAAGAGCGGCCCGGCCTCGGTGTGCTTGCCTTGGAATCGGTATGCCAATGCCAGATTATCAAGGCCGGTTGCCAAATCGGGATGCTCGGGCCCGAGGGTCTTCTCTCTGATCGCCAGCGAGCGTTTAGCGACGGCTTCTAAGGCGGAGAATCTCCCGGTTATTAGGTAGATTGGACCCAGGAGCTCCAGGCTCGTCGCCACGTTGGGATGCTCTCGGCCGAATGTAGCTTCGGCAACTCGCACCGCTTCCTGGGCCACCGACTCGGCCTTTTCGAAACGGCCTTTTTCGATTAGTTTCATGGCTTCCGCAACAAACTTCTTCCAGCCAGCCACTTGCCCCGTCAAGGGAGGGGCAACACCGGAGTCGTTCCCTTGTTGGCGCGGTAGTTGCGCCAAAGTCTTCTTCAGTGCCGCTACGTCGGGGTGGTCAGCCCCTAAGCTCTTCTCCTTAATGGACAGCGCACGCCGCACTAGCGGCTCCGCCTCCGCATACTTGTGCTCCTGAAGATATACAGCCGCCAAATTACTTAGTGACGTCGCCACGTCTTCGTGTTCGGGCCCGAGCAGCTTCTCGCGAATCGCGAGCGCACGCTCATAGAGCAGTTGGGCCTCGGCATATTTGCTTTGGCGATAGTAGAGGTTTGCCAGGTTATTGAGGCTCGTCACCACGTTGCGGTGCTCAGGTCCGAAAGCCTTCTCCCGGATCATCAGGGCGCGACGGTAGAGCGGCTCCGCCTCGGCATATTTGCCCTGTTTGCCGTACAGTCGCGCCAAATCGCTCACGAACGAAGCCACGGAGGGGTGGTCGGGTCCTAGAGCCTTTTCATAGATCGACACCGCGCGCTTGAAGAGTGGTTCGGCCTGGGCTCCTTTTCCCTGTTTGTAATAAAGGTAAGCTAAATTATCGAGACTCATTGCGACGTCGGGATGGTCTGGCCCCAACGCCTTCTCGAAAATCGCGAGAGCGCGTTCATAAAGCGGTTGCGCTTCTGTGTATTTGTCCTGAGCAGAATATGTGTTGGCAAGGGTGTTGAGACTTCTCGCGAGGCTGAGATGAT
The DNA here is from genome assembly GCA_964613505.1 of uncultured Acidobacteriota bacterium. Taxonomy (GTDB): domain Bacteria; phylum Acidobacteriota; class Terriglobia; order UBA7540; family UBA7540; genus CAZTHM01. Next base: position 6,829 of record CAZTHM010000018.1, read on the forward strand.
CCGGACCAAAAACCTTTTCGCCAATAGCGAGGGCACGCTTCGTGAGTGGCTCGACCTTCGCGTATTCGGTCTGGTCGATGTAAAGCTCGGCAAGGCTGTTGAGGCTTTCAGCCACGCTGGGATGTTCCGCCCCCAGAGCCTTCTCGCGGATGGTTAATGCCCGCTTGAGGAGCGGCTCGGCCTCGGTGTATTTGGCCTGCTCCCGATAGATCATCCCGACACGGTTGAGCGACTCCGCTACGTTGGGATGCTCAGGACCGAAGGTCTTCTCCGCCACCCGCAGGGCTTCCTGAGCGATGGGCAGCCCTTCGCTGTATTTTCCTCGCTCATAGAGCGACTTCGCCTTAGCGTTCAGTTCTTCCCATTGCGCCTCTTGCGCCGGGAGCAGCGACGCGGCCATTGCCAGGAATAGAAATGCTGAAAACCCCAGTCGCGGACTCTGGCGGGAGGGCATACGTCACCCCAACTTTGCGATCACGAACTCTAGTTGAAAAGTGGCGAGATCCAAACCTCGGCACACATCCCTGTGCCGGGCTTTGGGATGCTCGAGTGGAGGGTACTCGGGTCAGTTCGGACTATATGCACCAAGTGACGGAAATGCAAGTGACTTTTGGCCCAGGCTGCCCACAAGAAATTGTTGTGAAAATCACCACCGTAGGCGAGGTGAGCCGTTCGCTTATCTGAGCAATGATCCCTTCCATGGTGATTGAGGTTCTGCCAGCCCTTGCTTGGCGCCAAACTCTTGAACTGCCCCCAGCACAATTCTCCGCCAGTATCAGTAAGGCGGAAGAGCTCGAGTTGCGATCTTCTGGGTTTCTTGTTCAGCCCCCAGGTGCCTGCGGATTCCATACGAGCGGGTGCGGGCAACGCAAGCGAACTTCCTTGCCGAAGTCGAAAACGTGTGAATTCTCGCCATGGTTTGGCGACAGACTCGCTTTTCGGGTTTCGCCACCCATGCCCGCAGATGAGTGCCGGACGCGCGGAGGAACCTCGTCTGGAATGGCGTTGCATCCAACTGGGTGGGACAAATCCTACCCTGCAGACCCCCAACTTAAACGAGTCGACTAGCGTGCGGACTTCAGTTGCTCGGCTCGATTGAAGTCTTCTTCTGCGAGGTGATTCGTGGTCGGTAGTTGGGCATAAATCGTCCCGCGCTGTTCGTGGAGTTCGGCGCGGTCAGGGTAGCGGGCGATGAGGTCGTCGTAGGCGGCCAGCGCATCGTACCAGAGCCGATATTCGGTGAAAAGCTGGGCGCGCGCTTGGCCGGCTTGGTACGCGTCAGCATTCGTCATCTGAGCCAGTTTCTTCTCTATTTCTTCTCGCTGGGCTTTAGAAATCACGAGGATTCCAACGGGGGAGGAGGGGTTCCCTGCCAGAAGCCTCGACTGCAAATCAACTGTCCACAGATAGGTCTTCCCGGGTTGGAGAAGAGGCGCATCAGGTGGATACGTGAACTTGGTTCCAACAACTTCAGCGCGATACACCTGAGCATACGTGTCGTCCCACAGAACGAAGAGGAATCCCGGTGCCTTACCTTTGTAGCCCCATGCAAATTGCGGGTTCGAGCCAAAGATCTTACCGAGTCGAGGCGCCAGTGCCACCGGTTGGAGCACCACCGTCCGCGTGGCGCCGACCACCGTGGGTTGAGACTGGGTTCGATTGGGGGAGAGGAGATCAAAACCTGATAAGTCGGAAACGACTCGTTTGCGCTGTGGCTTATCGTCCTTTGATGGTGCGTCTATCTGCTCTGCCGGCTTTGCCTTGCCTCCCTGAGGCTTAGGTTGTTGTTTCTGCGCTTGGAGGGGAGCGAGCGCGAGCAGAACGGCAGCGTTGCACGCGAGAAAAGTTCTTAAACTCATAATTCGTCGTCGGTTTCAGATTGTTTGCGGACAGTATACACTTTGACGGCGCTGGCGAAACCACGAATGGCCGTATCTCCGAGCGGCATGATTTCGAACTGATCTTTCACGAGCTCCCGGGTCATTTCGCTCATGATCACACTGGTCGAGAATTGCTTATTCAGTGACTCTAAGCGTGAGGCCAAATTGACGGTCTCCCCGATGACAGAGTATTCCAGCCGGTCTTGGGCGCCCACGTTCCCGGCGGTCAAAAGTCCCGTATGAAGTCCGATGCCAATTCGAAGCATCGGCTGTCCTATTTCGTGCCGGGCGTTTAGCTCCTGGACGCGCGCCAGCATCTCCAGGGCCGCACGGACGCCCCTGCAAGCGTCATTCTGGATGCCATCGCTCAGAGGCACGCCAAATACTACTAACATGCCATCCCCGATGAACTTGTTCAGGAAGCCGCCATTTTCCTTCACAACCTCACTCATCGCGGTAAAATAGCGGTTAAGCCAGGTGAGAACTTCCACAGAGGGTTTTCCGGCACTCAGTCCTGTGAAATTGCGGATGTCGGAGAATAGTACCGTGGCCGTCTTCTCCTGGCCCGCCAGCACTATCTCGTTGCGACGCTCCCAAATCTCTGCCGCCGCCTCAGGTGACACGTAGCGCTCAAACAGGCCCATCAACTGCTGTCGCTCGGCTTCGACGCGGAGCTTAAAACGACGCTCCTCAAAGTAGCGGTACCCCAACCCGGCGGGGAGGGCGAGGAGGATCCCTGCCTCCGTCGAAATCAACTTCATCCAGATCTGGTAATGGCCAAATAAGGTCGCGGCAATCAGATACGAACCGAACATCGCGGCAAGAACGCCAGGCACGCTGACGATCGGCCGGGCGGTCATAACCACTGCAACAATTAACCAAGCCAGAAGCAGGTTGAGGCTCCAAAGCGCCCCGTCGCCCAATACACGGATCGTTTTGCCGGAAAGCAGCGTGGCCAGTGCTGCGGCATGTATTTCGGTACCGGAGAGAAGCAACCGTTCCTTGCCGGATGGTTGAAATCGAAGCATCGGCGTAGCGTATAGATCCTTGGCTTTGGCGCTGCTCTGACCTACCAAAACGATTTTCTTCTTGAATATTCCGGGACTGAAACCGGAAGCGAGAAGCCGGTTTACTGGCACGACTCGGGAGGGAACGGAGCTAGAGAAACCAATCAAAGCTGTGTTGGGACCCATTTGATCCAACGGAATCTCGATCTTTCCGAGTTGGTAGGTCCCCGGACGCCCCGTCTGCAAAGGTGCCCCCCAATAATTACTCGCCAACGAGACCGGGAAGGAAACCCCCGAATAATCTGGGTTTTTCACCCACAGAAACATCCGCCGGATCAAGCCATCCCTGTCAACCGGAAGGTTGACAAAGGCCGTGTCTAAGGCCTGATCACGAAACTTGAGAAGTGGGTCACTCGGAGGTAGATGCGCGGAGCCGAAATTGTTGGCCAGAATAACGTTTCCCATCCGCCCCAGCACAGCGGCGAGTCTTTCATCAGCAACCGGCGACCGTTCCTCACTGAGCAGCAAATCTAGCCCGACCAACGCAGGCTCCCCCGTGGCAATTCTCTCCAAAACCTCCACCAGCATTCGCCTCGGAATCGGGAATTCATTGACGGCCTCAGTTGTTGCATCATCGAAGTCGACGATAACCAAATCTCCTGAATGGGCTTCGTAACCTGACTTGACGATCAGCAAGTCATAGCCCTGTAATTCGAGTCCCTCCAGCAATCCCAAACGCTCGGTTGCCGCAGCAACGAGGCACACAAGCATGGCTAGGGAAACACTGGCAAGGACTGGGCGGAAGCTGGCGAGAGGCCATTTCATGGGAAGGAAGGCCGTATCGGAGGCAGCATACCACTGCCGAGACCAGCCAGGCGCTGCCCGACGCGGCTATTTCGAGAAAGGTGTCGCGCGCGAATCCCCAACCAAAGATCCGGCACGGCTGGGCAGGGGATCGCTCCTGCCTGCTCCACCCCTAATTCCCGGTACTCCCTTCTGGCCTCCCGGCGGCCGGAGTATACACCACTAGCTACCCATCCGCAGACCCTTTGAGGGCGGGCTAAAGAGATCACTCGGCATAAGGGCGTCTTCCTGGCGAGGTGCGTCTGCAAGTTGCCATCATCCGAGAAAGAGATTATGCCGCACCCGTCGAAACAGAAGGCCCGCCTCACGAAGCGCGTGGATAGCGTTCCGGCTGTCAGGTGGACTTGCTGCATAGTTTGCCGGTGCAGCCTGGAAGTGGGAACGAGGAAGCAGCCCGTGCGCCCGAGAACACGCGGAAGTTTCGCCTCGGCGCCCCGGGCCCACGATGCTGACCATCAAGTTGATTGCACCTGGGTCTTTCTTATCCGGATCGCGAGGATGACCAAATCTCAACAAACGAAGACCGGATTCTTATAGAATCCGGGGTTGGCGTCCAGGAAGCTATTCCGAGAAAAGGAAGGGGCATGGTTCTCACTGCGAGGGGGGGCTTGGATGACTGAAGGGCGATGCCTGATTGGCGTGGATGCGGGAACGTCGGTCGTCAAGGCAGTGGCGTTTGACCATCTCGGAAATGAACTGTGCGTGCATGAAACGCCGATGCCGCTCCGCCAGCCGGAGCCGTCATGGATCGAACAGGACATGGCCGAACTGTGGGAGATGGTGAAGGTTTGTCTCCGCAGCATTGCGGCGCAACTCAAGGACCTCAAGCGGGATGTCGAAGGCATCGGAATCACCTCGACGGGCGACGGGACCTGGATCATCGATCGCGAAGGGAAGCCAGTTCGCGGCGGGATTTTGTGGTGCGACGGCCGGGCGGGCAAAGTTGTCGAGCGCCTGCACGCGCAAGGGATTGCGCACCGGGCCTTCGATATTTGCGGCACCTCGGTTTTTACGGGCTCGCAGGCGGCGCAACTCCTCTGGCTGCGGGAAAACGAGCCGGAGTCCCTGAAGAAGGCGCAGATCATCTTCCACGCCAAAGACTGGTTGTTCTTCAATCTCACGGGGCTGGTTACCAGCGACGAAACCGATGAGTCGCTCACCATGCTTCGCATGTCAACGCGGCAATACGATCCTGAGCTATTTAGAATTTTCGATATTGACGATCTGTATTCCAAGTTCCCTCCGGTGAGGGCGACGGTGGACAACGTTGCGCCGCTTCTCGCGGAAGTCGCCGCCGAGCTGGGCCTCCCCAAAGGAGTTCCGGTCGGGTCGGGTCCCATGGACGTCGCCGCCTGCGCGCTGGGCACGGGAGCCATCGAACACGGCCAGGCGTCGTCCATTCTCGGCACGGCGGGAATTCACGAAGTGATTATGGACGTGCCGAACCTGGAACCCCGCATGGTCGGCATGACCCTCTGCCACGGCGTGAAGGGCCGATGGATGCGGATGCTGGCGGCGATGACCGCGACGCCCAACCTCGATTGGTTTTTGAAGGAACTGGGAACAGGATTCGCCGCCGAGGCGCGCGCAGCTGGCAAGGATGTTTATGAGCACCTGGAGAAGTTGGTGGAATCTGTGCCGGCTGGCTCGGAGGGTGTGATATTTCATCCCTACCTCTTTCCCGGCGGGGAGCGCGGGCCCTTTGTGAAGCCGACGGCGCGGGCCAGCTTCACGGGGCTGAATCTTAATCACACGGCCAGACACCTTTTGCGCGCCGTTTATGAAGGCGTGGCGTTCGCGACGCTTGACTGCTATCGTCACATGCCCATCGATCCGAAATCCGTCGTGCTTTCCGGGGGAGGAGCCAACAGCGCGGTCTGGTGTCAAATCACGGCCGATTGTCTCGGCAAGCCGGTGAGCGTGCCGGAGGGCTCGCAGTTCGGGGCCAAGGGCGCGGCCCTTAACATCGGCATTGCCGTCGGCGTGTATCGCGACGCGCAGGAAGCTGTCGCAATGTCGGTCCGGACGGCGCGACTCTACGAGCCTAACCTGACCAACACCAAGCTCTATCACCAGCTCTACAAGGTTTATCAGCAGACGGCCGAGAGGCAGATGGATCTCTGGGACCTTCGTGCCGAGATCATCAGCAGGAAACAGTAAAGATGGCGGAAGATAAACACCTGGCCCTGAAGCGGGAAATGATTGAGAAGTGCCGGCTGCTCGAGAAGGTGGGCTACTTCATCGGCACCTGGGGCAACATCAGCGTGAGAGTTCCCGAGGGGTTTATCGTCACGCCCAGTCGAATCCCGTATTCGGTGATCGAGCCCGGCGATTTCGTCACGGTCTCGCCCGAGGGAACGGTCCTGGCGGGGCACCGGGTTCCTTCCTCGGAAACCGAGATTCACCGCGCCGTGCTCAACAAGAAGCCGGACGTGGGCGCCATTATTCACAGCCATTCGCCTTGCGCAACGGCCGTGTCGTGCCTGCATCAAACGATTCCCGTCTTTGTCGAGGACATGGCGCAGATTATCGGCGGAGCGGTTCGCACGACGCGCTACGTCCCGGCCGGCCAGCACAAGAAAATCGCGGAAGAGGTCGCGAATACCATCGGCGAAGAGAATGCTGTGCTGCTGGCCAATCATGGCGTGATGTGTTGCGGGCGAAATTTGGAAGAAGCTCTCACCGCCAGCCAGATTCTGGAGAAAGCGGCGGCGATGATGCTGGCGGCGGGCGGCGCCGATAAGGTGATTCCAATCCCGGAGGAGTTCGTTCGCTCGGAGCGGCACCGGTTCCTCTTCAAGTATGGAACAGCTCACGACGCGCCGTGAAGGACGGGCGGTTGGGGAGAGTCAGAGTTGAGGGGAGAAGCCCATTCCATGGTTCATACCTGGCATGACCACGTTCGCAAAGCGTACGGCTCGGCGATTGGCCGCAATCGCCGGGACCTTGTGACGCCCGCGCTGATCATGGATCTGGATGTTGTCCGACAGAACATCCAATTCATGATGGAACGACTTTCGACGATGAAAGCCAAACTCCGTCCCCACGTGAAGTGCCAGAAAAGTCCGGAGCTGGCACGCATGCAGGTTGAGGCGGGAGCGATCGGAGTCTGCACGGCGACCGTCTGGGAAGCCATCGTCATGAGTTCATCCGGCGTCGAAGATGTGATGATTGCCAACGAGGTTGGTGGCACGGAGAAGATCACAGCGCTCGCCCGCGCCGCGAAAGACGGCCACCTGACGGTGGCCATCGACGACACGCGAAACGCCGAGGATCTTTCCAACGCTGTCCAAGCGGCAGGAAGCAAGCTGGACGTCGTGATCGAGGTCGACGTCGGCATGGGGCGCGGCGGAGTCCGCTCGCCCGACGAGGCTGTGACGCTGGCGCAGCGCGTGGCGAAATTACCGGGCCTCCGCCTGCGCGGCGTGCAGGGATACGAAGGCCACTGCATGGTGGAGCCTGATCGCGCGGTTAGAATTCAAAAGGCGCGCGCCGCGATGGATTACCTGGTGGGCGTGGTTGACCACCTCTCCGCCGCGGGATTCAAGTGCGAAATAGTTTCGGCGGGAGGAACCGGCACCTACGACATCACCGGAAACAATCCGCGCGTCACGGAGATCCAGGCCGGGTCTTATACCTTCATGGACAACTTCCACGGGAACCTGGTACCGGGGTTCGGCCGGGCGCTCACCGTTCTCGGGACAGTTGTCATTCAACATGGGAACACCATCGTCCTGGATTCGGGGCGCAAGTCCGTCGGCATCGATTATGTGCTTCCCACCCTGGTCGATTACCCGTTCTATCAGGCGCGGTATTTTGCTGAGGAGCACGCCCTGTTCGATGTCGACGAGCAGTGCCGCATGAAACTCGGCGACACCGTGGAACTGACCCCCGGCTACGCCCCGACGACCGTGAATCTCTACGACGCCTACCACGTTGTCGAAAAGGATGTCGTCGTGGACATCTGGCCGATCGTTCCTCGTGGCGCCGGTCACGGCGGATTGCTTGCTGGCTGAGGAATGCGACAAAAGGATTCGAGGTCATGAAAACCACTCCCAGCCCTGTTTCCAAAGCGGAGTTTGAGAAGTTGTTCGAGCGCGTGCGCAATTGGGGGCGTTGGGGACCTGATGACGAACGCGGCACGCTCAATTACATCACGCCCGAGCATGTCCGTGGGGCGGCAGGACTGGTCCGGTCAGGCCGCTCAGTTTCCATGGAGGTTCCCATCAACACCGTGGCGGGTCCCGACAATCCCCGGCCTGCCACGCACTACATGGTGCAGGGTTACGACATTCACTCGGACCTGGGTGAGCCGCAATTTTCCACCGATTTCATGGCCAGTGAGTTCCACGGCGATTGTCACACGCATATTGATGCCCTCTGTCATATTGCCTATAAAGGGCAGCTCTACAACGGGAAACCCGTGAGCGCCGTGACTTCTCACGGCCCGACGATCCAGGACATTACCGCGTACGCCCACGGAATTGTCGGCCGCGGCGTGTTGCTGGATATCCCGCGCTTGCGGGGTGTCAAGTGGCTGGAGCCGGGCGAAGCGGTCACCACCGCGGAGCTCGAGGCGGCCGAGAAGGCGCAGGGGGTTCGTCTCGGTGAAGGAGATGTTTTCGTCTTTCGCACCGGTCACCACCGGAGGCGGCTCGAATTGGGGCCGTGGAACAACGGCTACGACGGAGAAGGCAAAGCCGGCCTGCACGTCGAGACGATTCCGCTTCTCCACGAGCGGAAGGTGGCGGCGTTTCTTCCGGACGGCGACGGAGAAACGGTCCCCAGCAACGTCGAGGGAATTGCGTATCCGATTCATGCCCTGCAAATCGCCGCCATGGGGATGGCGTGCGCCGACAGCTTGCAGTTCGAAGAGTTAGTGAAAGTTTGTGAGGAAGAACAGCGCTGGGAATTTCTGGTGGTCGCCGCTCCTTTGCGATTGCCGCGCGGGACCGGTTCGCTGTTTAATCCCATCGCCATATTCTAGATTGACCGACACGGTAGGAACGCGGAAAGGAGATAACCGATGAAACTGCATCTCGGAATCAACAACATTTATGCTGCCAAGCGCTGGCCCGAGCCCGATGAGTGGGGCCGTCAGGTGACCGAGCGCTGGGGATTGAAGTACGTCCAATTTTGTTTTGACCTGCTCGACCCGCGCTCCAGCCCGGACGCCCGGAAGGCCATGGCCGAGAAGGTGAAGGAGGCGGCGCAGAAATACGGCTTTGAGATTCACAGCGCCTTCATCGGCGTGGGGGCGTATGCCTACAACCTGCTCCTTCATCCATTTCCGGAATTCCGGAAAGATGCGCTGGAGTGGTGCCGGCTGGCGTCCATCACCGCCGCCGAGCTGGGGGCGAAGGGAGTCGGCGGCCCCATCGCTGCCGCCAGCATGAGAGACTATTGCGACCCGGCCAAACGGAAGTTCCTGAAAGACACTCTGGTGCAGGGAATCCAGGCGCTGGCTCGCCATGCCGCCGACCAAGGCTTAAAGTTCGTTTGCTGGGAACCGACCCCCATTGGCCGCGAGATGCTCATCCATCTGGATGAGGCGAAGGAACTCTACGAACGCTTCAACGAGAACACGCCGATCCCGATTTATTACATCCTCGACGTGGGACACCAGTGCAGCTACGAAGTGAGCGGCAAGGACCGCGATACCTACCTCTGGCTGCGCGAGCTGGGCAAGCTCTCGCCGCTGGTCCATCTCCAGCAGACCGAAGCGGACTGGGACCGGCACTGGAGCTTCACTCCGGCCAACAACGCCAAGGGGGCAATCAAAATGGACAAGGTGGTCGAAGCGCTGGAGCAATCAGGCGCCGAAGAGGTATACCTCTTCCCAGAGTTGATTCACCCGTTCGAGTTTCCGGAAGAAAAGCTCCTGGAAGAAATGGACGAGAGTTACGCCTATCTCAAACAGTTCGTGACCGTGCCGGCGCTGCCCTGAAGCGCTGGTCCGGCGTCGGACATCACAGTCGTGCGGGGAGGATGCTCCCCCTTCGTCGAGTGGGGTATTTCCTGAAAGCGTGCTTAGAGGAGAAATCGGAACCGTGAAAAAGCTGATCAACGACCCCGACGCGGCCGCCGCAGAAGCGATCGAAGGGTTGGCGCTGGCCTATCCCCAATACCTGCGCAAGCTGGATGGTGTGATGGCCGTGGTGCGGCGCGACGCTCCGGTGGCCGGTAAAGTCGCCGTGCTGACCGGTGGCGGCAGCGGCCACGACCCGATGTTCTCGGGTTTCGTCGGCCCGGGTTGGGCTGACGGGAGCATTGCCGGGAATATTTTCACCTCACCGCCGCCCCCGCCGATTTATGAAGCCGCGAAGGCGATCCACGGCGGCGCCGGGGTTCTTTTTCTCTACGGTAATTACGCCGGAGATGTTCTCAATTTTGATATGGCCGCGGAGATGCTCGCGGAAGATGGGATTCGAGTTTCGACCGTGCGCATCACGGACGATGTCGCCTCAGCTCCACCGGAGAGGCGCAGCGAGCGCCGCGGGATCGCCGGCGATTTCTTTGTCATCAAAGTCGCTTCGGCCAGGGCGGAAGAAAAAGCTGGATTGGATCAAGTCTCGGCGGCGGCGGAAAAGGCCAACGACAACATGCGGAGCATGGGCGTGGCGCTATCCTCCTGCGTCATCCCCGCCTCCGGCCGGCCGATCTTCCAGATCTCGGAAAGCGATATGGAAATCGGCATGGGATTGCACGGCGAGCCGGGTGTTCAGCGCGGCCCGATCCTTCCCGCCGACGAAGTGGGCACGGACATGATGAAGAGAATTCTGGCCGACCTCCCGGCCAAGGCAGGCGACGAAGTGGCAGTTCTTGTTAATGGATTGGGCGCGACGCCGCTCGGGGAGCTCTTCATCATGTTTCGCGCTGCCAGCCGGTGCCTCAGAGACGCAGGCCTCACCATCGCCCGGACTTACGTCGGCAACATCGCCAGCTCGCTGGAGATGGCCGGATGCTCGTTCACCGTTATGCGGCTGGACGCCGAACGGAAGCGATTGTTGCTGGCTCCGGCGGAGTCTCCGGCACTCGTGCAAACGGTTTGAATTCCGTGACCGCTCGTTTTCCGCGAGAGCGCATCCAATGCCTCCCAACAATATGAATGCTTCGGACCTTCGTCAGATGCTTGCCTACGTGGCCGAAGCCATGGCGCGAGAAGAGGTTTACCTGACTTCCCTCGATTCCGCGATTGGGGACGGCGACCACGGCATCACCATGCGCGTGGGTTTTGCCGCCATCAAGAACAAGGTCAGCGGCCTGGCCGAGGGCTCGAGCATTGACGCGATTTTGCGCGAAGCGGGGCTCGCCTTCATGGGCGCGACGGGAGGGGCGATCGGCGTTTTGTTAGGGAAGATGCTGATGGCCGCCGGAAGCGCCATGAAAGGTCAACCGGAAATCGGCGCGGCGGAATTCCGAACCCTCATGAGTTCCATGGAAACCGCGCTCGTTGCGGCGGGCAAAGCGAAGCCCGGCGACAAGACCCTGCTGGACGCGGTCCATGCGGCCAACCAGGCACTCGCCGCAGAGCCGCCGCAAGACCTGCTGACCGCGCTGAGGATAGCCAGCAAGGGAGCGCGGCGCGGCGCCGAGAGCACCGCTCAGATGCCCGCGCGCGTCGGCCGCTCCAGCCGGCTGGGTGATCGAGCTCTAGGTCATCCTGATCCGGGCGCTACCTCTTTTTATATTATCTTGCGGTCGATGACGGAATTTGTCGAGAGGCAATCTTCTTCCGCAAGCTGATCCCTTCCCTCGACTTGTCGCAGCGCGAGCCTGCCGATCGCCTCCCCCTGAAACCCTTCACACGTAGCCACGCCGCGCGCAGGCGGCGCGGAAAGCGGCGTAAAGGTTGTCGTATCGATCCGTCGCGGTGCGGTCGGGGGGATAGCTTGCGCTGACGCGGGTCATTCCTCGCATGGCGGAATTCATGTCGCCGGCAAAGAGCGTCGCCGAGGCCGCGAGAATAGCGGCTCCGAAGGCGGAGTTGGAGTGGTGGCACTGGATGATTACGCGGCTTAGGACATTGGCGCGAAGTTGCGAAAGAACCGTGCTGGCCGCCGCGCCGCCGGTCGAATACACGTCGTCACCGACAGCGACGCCGCACTCTTGCAGCCGCTCGTATCCCCAGCGCTCGACGAAGGCGAGCGACTGTAATTGCGCGGCGTGGAATTCGCCCGCACTCGCCGGGCGCCGTTCAAAGAAACTCTCCGCCTCGGGATTGAGGAAAGGGAATCGTTCTCCCTTGGAGCGGAGCAAGTAGCAAAGCGTTGGGCTGGGAAGATGCTCGGCGGCGAGACGATCCATCTCCGCCGGCGCGAGGCGCGCTCCCTCCGTGCGAAGGCTTCCGGGCCCCGTGTTGCTGGCAGCGCCGGGCGCCCAAAGACCGCATGGGTGGCGGTGGCAGTACATTCCCGCTGTCAATTGCGGCTTGGCCTCGGAGAGAACTTTCCAGACGATGGTTGTACCGAGCGTGGTGTTTGCGTCGCCCGGCTCGCGGGCGCCGGAAGCAATCAGGCTCGCCATGCCATCCGTCGCGCCGGCGAGCACGGGAGTGCCTGGCCGCAGGCCAGTCTCTTCCGCCACTTTGCTCCAGACCTCGCCCACCTGCGTGCCCGGCCGAACCACGCGCGGGAGCATTGCAGCCGGAATTCCCGCGAGCGCGACTGCCTGACCCCACGTTGCGGTTTCACTGTCGTATCCGAGCTTGAGGGCGCTCGACTCGTCGGCGATTCCGAACTGTCCCGTGAGCTTTCCTGTGAGCCAGTCGGCGGGGTGGAGGAGAAAGTGGGTCTGGTCCCAGATTGCGGGCTCGTCGCGGCGAACCCACGCGGCTTTGATGAGCGAGAAGGAGGAATTGAACTGCGCGGC
>CAZTHM010000019.1:0-19197 GCA_964613505.1 uncultured Acidobacteriota bacterium
TCGCCTTCGCGTTGCACCATCCCCGCCAGGTCCAGCACGTTGAAGGTTTCTGTAAACTGATTGAACACCCGATACTCGCCCGCCCTGGGCGCGTTGAGGACCGCGAGTTCAACACAGCGGAGCGTGTCGCGAATGTTCAGGAAGCCGCGCGTCTGTCCACCCTTCCCATAGACTGTCAGCGGCAGCCCAATCACTGCCTGCACGCAAAAGCGGTTCAGTGCGGTCCCGAAAACCTCGTCATAGTGGAAACTCGTCGCCAGGCGCTCGTCGAGCTGGGTTTCGTCGGTTTCGAGGCCGTAGACGACGCCCTGGTTCAGGTCGGTCGAGCGCAGTTTCCAGACGCGGCAGGCAAACAAAATGTTGTGGCTATCGTGAACCTTGGAGAGGTGATAGATCGATCCGGCCTGTTTGGGAAAGGGCAGGACGTCCTTGCGGCCCTTGTACTCGATTTCGATGAAGCCTTCTTCGATGTCGATGTTGGGCGTGCCGTACTCGCCCATCGTCCCGAGCTTTACGAGGTGGCAGTCCGCCGCGCACTCGCGCATCGCCCACAGCACGTTCAGGGTTCCCGTAATGTTGTTAGTCTGGGTAAAGACGGCGCGGTTGTGATCAATCATCGAGTACGGCGCCGAAGGCTGCTCCCCGTAATGGATGATGGCGTCGGGGCGGAAAGATTCCAGCGTGCTCTTCACCGCGCCATAGTTCCGCAGGTCACCGACGAACAACTCGATTTGGTGGCCCGTTACATCTTTCCAGGCGCTGACGCGGTCGTGCAAAGTGCGGATGGGAATCAGTGGCTCGACGTTGAGCTCGACTTCCCAGCGGCGTTTGGCGAAGTTGTCGAGCACGCCCACGTCGTGGCCGCGGGCGGAAAGATACATGGCCGTTGGCCAGCCCAGGTATCCGTCGCCACCCAGAACCAGGATTTTCAAGGGAAAAACTCCTTTTTCGGCGAGAGACGGGCCGCCGCGGCGCGTGGTCTAATCCGCTCGGTCTCCGCCCAACCTAGGGATAGCCCAGTTCTCGGGCCAATCCGCGCAGTTCGTTTCCGCCCAGAAACAGTTCCGCCAAGGTCGCATCGTAGCCGCGTTCGAGCGTGCGGCGCAGGTGCAAGGCTGCGATCTCAGCCAGTTGCTGGTCTTTCAAGGACTTGAGCTCACGCTCGCGCAGTTCCGTGAGCGTCGCGCAAGAGATTGCCACGGTCACCGTCTGACCGCCCACACGAAAGGTGCAGTCGATGGTATCACTGTGCCGGGTGGCAATGCCCGACAGCAGATGGACAAACCGAACGCCCAGAGGCTCAGGCGCCACTTTCGAGATGACTTCAAACGGCATGACGACATAGCTCATGTTGAGACCCGTCCCCAGCACAAGGACTCCGGGGTTTGCGAGCCATTATAATGCAATACGCTAGGATCGGAGGTCCTGGCTTTACGAAAGCTCTGCCGCGGGAAGAGAATCGTGCAACCTCCCATGTCCCGTCGGCGTCTAATAGAGTAACCTAACACTTGTGACTACCTGGGGGAGTGGGTAGCGCGTGGATAATCCAGGCCTCCCACTCCTCCCTTCCTCTCCTCCGAACTCATGTTGCAATCCGAGAATAAACCTCAACAGGGTGCCGTCGGCATTACCGAAACGGTTTGCAAGGCGGGCCAAGCGAATATATACTGGCGGAGACCCGGGACAGATGAGGGTCATCCAGGAAAACCCCGTGGATAAGTCAGGTCGAGCCACCAAAACCGCGCGGCACTCTCGAGTCCCATTGACCGCCGCATCTCTGGTCCAGGAAGTCGAGGACCTGGGCGGACAGCTCTCGAATGTGCTCGAGCCTCAGGCGGTCATGGACTCGCTCACGGGGCGGCTCGTGGACCGCTACGGAGCGGCGCTGTCGGCGATCTGGACAACAAAGGACGGGACATCGGAGCTGGTGCTCGTCAGCCGGACGGGCCGGCTGGAAATCCCCCCTGACCTTGTCAAGGGTCCGAGCACTGAAACCATCCTGGGCAAAGCGGTCAGCCACCGCCTGCCGCAAACCGTTACCGGCCCCAATGGCGAGCAGGACCAGCTTTCCCGTTGGGCCAAGCAGCATCGCGTGCGCTTCCTGGGGGCGTATCCTCTGCTCGATGATTCCAAGGTACAAGGCGTCTTGTTGATAGCCTGCACCAGGACGCCCGCCAAGCCGCTGCTGGCATTGTTCAGGGTCCACGCGCGGCTTGCCTCCATGGCCCTGCGCGAAGCCGAACTCCTTTTCTCGACGCAGCGCACCCTCAACAAACTCAGCTTCCTGGTGGAAGCCAGCAAGGCCTTGAACTCCACCCTCGACCTGGCAGAGTTGCTGGGCCGAATCCTGGACGTGGCCAAAACCCACACCGAGGCCGAGCGCGGCACGCTCTTCCTGGTGGACGAGAAGACAGACGAGATCTGGTCGCTCATCGCCCACGGCCTGGAAAAACAGGAAATCCGTCTACCCATCGGCAAAGGCATCGCGGGGCACGTTGCCCAGTCGGGAGAAGTCGTCCTGATCCCCGACGCCTATGCCGACCCGCGCTTCAACCCCGAAGTGGACAAACGCACCGGCTACCGCACTCGCAATATTCTCTGCCTGCCCATTCGCAATAAAGCCGGCAAGATCATCGCCGCCCTGCAGCTTCTCAACAAGCAGCACGGCCCCTTCGTCGAGGAAGACGCGGAGTTCCTCCTGACGCTCTCCGGCCACATGGCCCTGGCTCTGGAGAACGCGCAACTCCACCAGCAACTCATCGACAAAGAACGCATGGAAAAGGAGTTGGCGCTGGCGCGAGGCATCCAGCGCAGCCTGCTTCCCGAGACCGCGCCGCTAGTGGAGGGCTTCGACATCGCCATCCTCAACGAGCCGTGTTACGCGGTGGGCGGCGACTACTACGACTTCCTCAATCTTGGCCCCAACACTTTGCTGGTGGTGATCGCCGACGTCGAGGGCAAAGGCGTCAGTTCCGCTCTGGTGATGTCCAACCTCCAGGCCACGCTTCGGGCCCTGGTGCTCCACCTCCATTCGCTCGACGAAATCGCCGAGAGCTTGAACCGGATGATCCTGACCGACACTCGGTCGCAGAAGTACCTCAGCATTTTCATTGGGCTGATCGACATCCGGCGCCGAGGCCTGCATTACATCAACTGCGGGCATGTCCCGCCGGTCATCATTCGCCCCGGCCAGAACCCCGTCCCTCTGACCGAAGGAGGCATGGTCATCGGGCTGTTCGAAAATGCCCGCTACCAGCGCGGGCAGACAAGACTTCAGAAGGGCGATATCCTCGTGCTCTGCACCGACGGTATCACGGAGTCCATGGATACCATGCAGGATGAATACGGGAGCGAACGCGTGATCCAGTGCGTCACCGCCGCCGCCGAGCAAAAGGCGACGGAGATCATTTCGACCTTGAGCGCGGACGTGGCGCGCTTCTCCCGACACGGAACGCACGTCGATGACAAGGTCGTGATCGTTGTGAAAGTGGGCTGAGTGCAGGGGCTGGGGACTGGGTGCTGGGTATTGGGTTCTAGGTGCTAGGGATTAGGTGTTGGGGGCTAGGGCTCGGGGAGAAGGTCCACGGGGCTTAAGCCCGGCACCGCGCTTCCCCGCTCCGCGGCCAGGCTCTTCCTTTCTTGCTGTTCACTGTTCACTATCAACTGTTCACTGTCCACTAATCACTGTCCACTGTTCACTGTTCTTTCAGCCGCAGTTTGACCGCTTCCCCCTGGCCGAACTTGCGGGTCAGCCAATCTTCCATGTCAGCGCGCAGTGCGTCCAGATCCACGCGGAAGCTGGCCTCCAGTTTTCCATCCGCCACCGGCAGGGTGTCGTCGAACGCCGAACGGCCCGTAAAACTCCTCATGCAATAGCTGTCCAGCCAGATGAGCGGGCACGGCCGGGGCGCGCCGGGCGCCAGAACCTCGACTTGAATCTTTCGCGCGAACATTCAGGCTGCCTGCCTCCCACGATGGATGCCGTTCCCTGTGAGTTTGTTGGACGACGTTCTGCAGATGTCATCCTGAGCCCTTCGCTTGTCATCCTGAGCGAAGCGAAGGATCTGCTTTTCGGCATTGCCAACCACTTGCGAGATTCTTTCTCGTCCGTCGGCCGACGGACCGCTCTTGTCGCGGTTCGACTTTCGCCGTTCGAAAAGCTCACGGCCCTGAGCAAATCCGAAGGGCCCACCGCCCCGAGCGTGAGCCGAGGCGCTGGAATTGAACGGCGGGTCGAGGTAGATCAGGTCGACGCTCGCGTCGGGAACATACTCGCGGAGGATTTTCAGGTTGTCGCCGAAGTAGAGTTTATTTTTGGCGTCCATAGGCTGTAGCGCCGGCTTCCAGCCGGCATCTTTTTCTCCACTCGGGCCGCCAGGATGGCGGCGCTACAGTATTGTCGAGAGCATAACACAGGTGGGAGGTGCTGTAGCGCCGCCCTATCGGCGCAGGAAGGAAAACCAACTTCGCTTGCGTTTGACACGGGTCGGCTCAAGGGGTTCCAGCCCCGGCGGCAGTGGCCTTCCGTTGATGACTGCCTCGGGGTTTTGCGTGAGAAGCAGCTCTGCGACTGGCTCGCCTTTGCTGGCGGAGACCTTGTCATAACAGGCCGAAAGAATAGGTGGACGGTACTGGGGATCGTGGGCATCTGAGGCAAAGAAGTGAATCAGATTCTGGTCGAGCCAGAGTTCCGCGAAGTTCATGGCCCTCCGGCCAAATCCGCCGGTGTAGGATTTGGCGGTGACCTGAACCAGACAGCCGCGGATGACCCAACGATAGAGAAGGTCCGGGTGCTGTTGGAAGACCGGATTCCGCTCCGGGTGAGTCAGAATTGGGTTCAGCCCGGCGAGCTGCATTTCATAGAATACGCGGTCCATCTGCTCGGGAATGAACTGCTCGCCGAATTCGACCAGGACGTAATTGGTCCGGTTGATGGTGAAATTCGCCCGGTCGTCAATCAACTGGCGGATGTTGTCGTAAGAAAGATGGAAATCGCATCCCAGAAGAAGCTTGGGCTCGGCCCCGACCGCCGCCTGGAGTTCCGCCAGCTTGGCTTGGTTGACTGCCGGGTCAAAGCGATACTCATAATTGCAGTGGGGCGTGGCCACCAGATGCGTGGTGCCGTCGGCGGCCGCCATCTTGCACATCTGGACAGAAATCTCGAACGACTGCGCACCGTCATCAACCCCTGACAACGGATGGCAGTGAATGTCAATCATTCCCTACTCCCGGGCCCCCGTCACCCAAGCCTCATTACATCTCGGCTGCAGCGGCGAGTCAGTCTCCCCTCGCCGGCGACGAGGAATCAGCATTAGACTCTGGGTTTTGACGTTCCGTCAAGGCAAGAACCAACGCCCGTAAACCCTGGGAAACCTCCCAGCCGCTGGTTCGAAGCAGGAAGCCTCGCCGCCGCCCAGGCGCCAAGCCGCACAATTCACTTGATATTCTGGTACCGACTCTGGTATGCAAGTAGAGTCGGAGGGGAAGGCGGTTCGCGTCATTTAGCCCGCGCAACGAGGAGAAGGAGGCATTCATGCACTACGCGTCTGTAAGGCGCGGCGCTCGTATTGGACTTTGCTTGCTGCTGGTACTTCCCGCAATCTCACTCACGGCTGCCAACCGTTCACCCTTGGGTACTTTGCGGCCCACCGGTCTGGTTTTCCTGGACGGCGATTCGGTTCGCGGTGAATCGGTAGTCTACGCGGGCGACCAGGTCAAGACCCAGGAGGGGCGGGCCGCAGTTTCACTCCCCCATGGCTCGCTCATGCTTCTCGACCGCAACTCCAGCGCCGTCCTCGAGCGGTCACACCCGGAAACGGCGATTGGCCTTGAAAACGGGACGCTGACCGTTTCGTTCGCGAATCAGGAGGCACTGCATGTGCGGGCGGACGGGCTCGATCTTTCGCCTACCGGCTCCTTTCCTGCCCAGGCTGAGGTTGCGCTGAAAGGGGACGGTTCCCTGGTCGTGGCCGTCCATCGCGGAAAGATCTCCATCGCCGACCTACGAGCCGAACCGGTCGTGGTCGCAGCGGGCCAAGTCATCACGGTCAACCCGCGACTCGCTCAGGCCCAGGAGAGCAAGCCCGTCGGCACCGGCGCTCACGGCAAGATGACTCTTGGCGAGAAGCTCCGGACTTTCAAAATCGGCAGCCTCTCCCACGCGGCATCCGTGGGGATCGTAGGGGGCGCCCTGGTAGCAGCCACCGCCACCGCCGTCATCGTGCCTTTGACGGTCGGGCAGGAAGAAAGTCCCTTCGTTCCATAACTTGTCAGACCTCGGAACTCGTCGCGCCTGTCAACAGCCGAACGGCTTGCCGCTGCCTTTTCGGCTGTTTCTGTCTTCCCTGCGACGTGGCCGAAGGGAACTCAGCAACTACCGCCGAGACGGGTCGATTCTTTCCTCCCTGCAATAATCTGTATTTCCAGCTTCTATATCCGGGAATTCGTAGAGGGGAAATCGGGTTTCTCGGACCCTTCTCTTTGAAACTCACTAGCGGAGTCACTGAAAACTAATTAGTTAAGCCCGAGTCCGAAGAGACGAAACTCCAACCGTGATTTGGCACATCGCTTGCCTTACCTCGAATCGAGATGATGTCAGTCTGGCTCCGCAAGGAGGCATAACTGGCGTCAGACTCAGAGTTTCGACCCAACACCCGACGCTTGGAGGGGGGAGAGCAGCTTCCCCCTCTCTTTTTTTCTGTCCCACAAATAGATCCCCAAAGGAAGTCAAACTCGCTGA
This sequence comes from uncultured Acidobacteriota bacterium, assembly GCA_964613505.1. Taxonomy (GTDB): domain Bacteria; phylum Acidobacteriota; class Terriglobia; order UBA7540; family UBA7540; genus CAZTHM01. The sequence continues at coordinate 6,740 of CAZTHM010000019.1, forward strand.
CTCATAGCGAGTGGTCCTGGAACCCGCCCGGTCTGCGAGCGGCGCGGCGCCCTCCTTCGACGACCCGCCTGAAGGAATGCGTCCGCTGGCGCCGCTTCTCTTTTCATTCTTCAACTTGGCTGTAAGTGGCGCAGTCTTCGTCTATACTACCTCCCGCAAAGGTCATATCGATTCATAGAGGGAACTCGCGGGAGGTAGGATCATGGGCCAACTTACACGCAGAGACTTCGCCAAGAGCCTGGCTGCCGCCGGCGTCGGCACCGCCCTCAGCGGAGTGCGGGTGATGGGCGCGAGCGATCGTGTCCGGGTCGGCTTCATCGGACTTGGCAATCGCGGCGACCAGGTGCTCGACGGATTCTTGAAACAACCGGACTGCGAGATTGTTGCGATCTGCGATCTTCACCAACCTTACCTGGACTTCGCCGCCAAGAAGATCGGGACCAGTCCCAAACAGTTCAAAGACTACAGGAAGGTGCTCGACCTGAAGGACGTCGATACCGTCGTGGTCGCCACGCCGGATCATTGGCACGCCCTCCAGACGATCCAGGCCTTCCAGGCGGGCAAGGATGTGTATGTCGAGAAGCCGCTCTCGCTCCGCGTCGCGGAGGGCCGCAGGATGGTCGAGGCGGCAAAGAAATACAACCGCATCACGCAAGTGGGAATCATGCGGCGCTCGTCGCCGCAGTGCAAAGAGGCCGCCGACCTCGTCCGTAGCGGCGAGTTAGGGAAGATCACCGTCATCCGCTCCTTTCACATCCAGAACGAGTGGCCGAAGGGCATCGGCAACCCGCCGGATGAGAATCCGCCCGCCGATCTCAGTTGGGAAGATTGGCTCGGCCCCGCGCCCAAGGTGCGCTACAACCGGAATCGAGCTTTTTACCGATTCCGCTGGTTCTACGATTACTCCGGCGGGCAGGTCACAAACTTCGGCGCTCATTACCTGGATTTCGCCCACTGGGCGCTGGGCCAGGACGCCCCGCTCGCCGTCACCGTCATGGGCTCCAAACTCGCCGTCGAAGACAATCGCGAGGTCCCTGACACCCTCGAAGCGATCTGGACGTATCCCGGCGGCACGCTGGTGACGTTTTCGCAATTCAATACCAGTGACGCACCTGCCGACCTCCGCAACTGCACCATGGAGGTGCGCGGCACCAAAGGCACGCTCTACCTCACCTGGAACGGCTTCGAAGTCGTCCCGGAAAATCTGACGGACAAGGACTTCCCCGCCCTCTCACCTCTCGACCGCTCGCTCAGCGGCGAATACGGGTCGGGACGGAAACCGGTGATCAAGGCGAGGAAGTTCGAAGGCGAAGATCCCACGGCCTTGCACGCGCGCAACTTCCTCGATTGCGTCCGCAGCCGGCAAAAGTGCAATTGCGATATCGAGACCGGACACCGCAGCACTTCGACAACGCTCATTGCCAACATCGCCCACCAGACGAAGTCGTATCTCGAATGGGATGCCAAAGCGGAACGCTTCACCAACAATCCGGCGGCGAACAAGCACCTGAATTACGAATACCGCGCGCCGTACAAACTGCCGGAAGTGTAGGGCCGCGGCTCGCCCCGGCCATCGTTCTGTAGGGGCAGACCTTGCCCCCGCGGTTTTGTAGGGGCGGGGCTTGCCCCGCCCACGCTCGCATCAGGAGTTCATCATGACTGACCGCCGCACATCCTCACGATCAAGCCGCCTCACCCGCCGCGGCTTTCTTGGCGCGGCCTCTGCTGCCATCGCGATTGCCGGAAGTTCCGCTTCCGCGAGCGCTGCCGCCCCTTCCGGCTACAGCGGCAAGCTCTGCTTCTTCTCGAAAGCGCTCCAGACGATGGACTGGAAACGCCTGGCGGAAACTGTGAAGCGCATGGGTTTCGACGGCGTGGATCTGACGGTGCGGAAAGGCGGCCACGTCGCGCCCGAGCGCGCCGCGGAAGACCTGCCCAAAGCGGTGGCCATCCTTCGCGAGGCGGGCCTCGACGTGCCGATGATTACCACCGCGCTCACCTCCGCAAGCGACCCCACCGCCCGGCCGATTCTGACCACAGCTGCGAAACTCTCGGTCTCATATTTCAAAGCCGGGTATTACTATTATGAGTTCAAAGACGTCCGCAATGAGTTGCGCAAAGCCGGGCAGGAATTCCGTGCCCTCGCGGACCTCGCTAAACAGTGCGGCATCCAGGCCGGCTACCATAACCATTCGGATTACATTGGCGGACCGGTCTGGGACTTCGCTCCTTTCATCGAATCGCTCGACCCCAAGTGGGCCGGCCACTATTTTGACCCCTGCCACGCCACCGCCGAGGGCGGCGCGGGCGGGTGGAAGTCGGCGCTGCACTTCGTGGCGCCGCGCCTGAAGATGGTCGCCGTAAAAGACTTCCGTTGGAAGAAGACCGCGAAAGGCTGGGAGGTTGCCGTCTGCCCGCTGGGCGAGGGAATGGTGAACGTCCCGGAATTCGCACACATTCTGGCCGGGGCGAATTTCCAGGGGCCGATATCTCTCCACATCGAGTACGAGCCCGAAGAAATGGCGGCCTCCGAAAGAGAGCCCAAGACGATTTCCGACACCGAGCGCGATCTGGCATTTCTGAAATCGCGCCTGAGGGAGGCCGATGACGGCAGAGGGAAGTGACAAGCGACGAGTGACGAGCAAAAGACAAGAGCGCATCAATCGGCGGAGGTTCCTCGGCCTGGCTTCATCCTCATTGCTCGCTTCCCTCTCCGCGCGAGGCGTCAAGGCGGCGCCTTACATTCTCGCCCGTTCATCATCAAAGACTATCCGTATTGATGAGGTCAGTATAGGTTATGATAACTTCCTCTATCGCACCCCCATCAAATTCGGCGGCGTGGCGCTGGACCGCGTCACGCTACTGAATGTAGACTGCGTCGTGCGCACGGCGGACGGCAAGACGGCCAAGGGTTTCGGCTCGATGCCGCTCGGCAACGTCTGGTCGTTCCCCTCGCGCGCGTTGAGCTACGACGCAACGCTCGGCGCGATGAAGGCGCTGGCCGAACGCATCTCCAAGCTCACCGCCGACTACAAGGAATCCGGCCATCCCATCGACATGAACACCGCGCTCGAACCCGCCTACCTGAAAGCGGCCGACGAAGTTTCCAAACAACTGAATCTCGCCGAGCCGATTCCCAAGCTCTGCACCCTGGTCACGATGAGCCCGTTTGACGCGGCGATCCACGATGCCTACGGCAAGGCGCACGGCCTCAATTGCTATCACACCTACAGCCGCGAGTTCATGACGCGGGACCTCGCGTCCTTCCTGACGCCGGAGTTCAAAGGCGAATACCTCGACCGTTACGTTCTGAAGCAGCCCAAACCGCGCATGCCGCTCTACCACCTCATCGGCGCGCTCGACCCCATCGTCGAATCCGATATCAAAAAGCGCATCAACGACGGCCTGCCCGAGACTCTGCCCGAGTGGATTCGATTCAACGGCCTGACTCACCTCAAGATCAAACTGAACGGCGATAACCTCGATTGGGACGTCGATCGCTTCTTTTGCATCGACCCCACCGCCACCGAGACCCAGCAGAAGCGCGGCGTCCGCGAGTGGGTCTACTCGCTGGACTTCAACGAGCGCTGCCCCAACGTCGGTTATCTTTTGGAATTCCTCCACCGAGTCAAGGAGAAGACTCCCGCCGGTTACGGGCGCATTCAGTACATCGAGCAGCCCACAGCGCGCGACCTCAAAACGCATCGCGCCAACGTGATGCACGAGGCGGCCAAACTACGTCCCATCGTCATCGACGAGTCGCTGACCGATCTCGAGAGCCTGATCCTGGCGCGCGAGATGGGTTACTCGGGCGTGGCGCTCAAGGCTTGCAAAGGACAATCGCAAGCCCTGCTAATGGCCGCCGCGGCACAGAAATACCGGATGTTCCTTTGCGTCCAGGACCTGACGTGCCCCGGCGCCTCGCTCATTCATTCCGCCGGACTGGCCGCGCATGTCCCCGGCGTCGCCGCCATCGAAGCCAACTCCCGCCAGTACGTCCCCGCTGCCAATAAACCCTGGGAAGCCAAATTCCCCGGCCTGTTCCACATCACCGACGGGACGATGGATACGTCCACTCTAAACGGCCGCGGCCTGGGCGCCGTGTAGCGGCGAGCGGCGGTCGCCCTGCTTCACATGCCACTTTGGGAATCCAGTGAGTCGGCGCCTTACACCCCCCAAAACACGCTTTTTCGCCTGAAAACCGCTTTGACATCTTGTCCGAACATGAGCTAACTATTTTATTATCTATAACATTCCCGGTTTTTAGTTAACTCATTTAGTTTGTTAGACATTCCGGGGTCGTTCCAGGATTTCTCGAGGCCTATCCTTTGTTTTCAATAACATTCCGGGGTCGTTCCGTCAAAAAGGGTTACCAGGGTGGGCTAGCGGTCTAATCTGCCACAATGTCCCCGCCGCGTCCCTGCCCCTCCCGCCCCGCGCCACAACCGCGGATGGCAACTGGCATAAAGCCCCTGCCTCGCGAGAACTTCGGCTCTGGGGGTTCCGTGCTCGGTGGAAGTCAATCCCGTACCCAGCACCCAGAATCTAGCCTCGCCCCAGAGTCACTTATGAGCCTAGCACATTTGCCTAGAATTGTCAAGAGAAATAAAGTCGCACCGCCCGTTCGGGGCCGGCACCCGTGCCTACCCGCCCGAGTGAACCCAATAGTCAAAGAAGCAGCGGGCGGAACCTGTCCCCGCCGACTGGCGGGGAGCCCGGCACGGTTAGAATCAAAAGGATGCCGCTACAGGTCACTACCGAAGTCCGTTCCCCATTTTGGCAAAAGTCACGGCTCGGCGGGAAGCCGGACACCGTATGACGCGCGCCCGGTGATCATAGAACGCCGCGGCAGCAGCCGTTGCGGTACAATGCGCCCGGCGATGGCCGAGGCGTCGGGCGGTGTTGCGGGTTGTCCGTCCTGCCGAATGGAGGCCCATGTTCCGCGCCAAACTTCTATCAATAGCGTTCCTCTTCACTCTTCCTTGCGCTCACGGGTCCGCCGCCGACCTCCAGTTCGCAAAGGCTACCTATACCTACAAAACCGTCGAGGGTCATCCGATCAGGGCCGACGTTTACAGGCCGCCTGACAATCGCGTTCGGCCGGTGATTCTCTTTCTTCACGGCGGAGCGTTGATTTTTGGAGATCGAACGGGAATCCGCAACGCGCAACTCGGGCGCTATCTCAAAGAAGGGTTCGTCGTCGTGTCCATCGACTACCGCCTGGCCCCTGAAACCAAACTGCCGGGAATCATCGAAGACCTTCGGGACGCCTACGGGTGGGTGCGAACCGAAGGGCGAGAACTCTTTCGCGCGAATCCGAACCGCATTGCTGTGGTGGGGCATTCCGCCGGCGGGTATCTGACTCTCTCGGCCGGGTATCAATGCAACCCGCGGCCGCGCGCGCTGGTTTCGTTCTATGGATACGGCGACGTCACAAGCGCATGGTACAGCCGCCCCGACCCGTTCTACTCCAAGGAGCCGGCGGTCTCAGCCGAGAAAGCCCGCCAGTCGGTCGGCGACGCGATTATCACCGGGGGCGGAGAAGAAGGTCGCTGGTTCTTTTACCTTTACTGTCGGCAGCAGGGCCTCTGGCCGAAGATGGTTGGCGGGTGGGACCCGGAGACCGAGCCGCGCCAGTTCGATGCCTACTGCCCGCTCCGGAATGTTACTTCGAAATATCCCCCGACCTTGCTCCTGCACGGCGACGCGGACACTGACGTTCCGTTCGAGCAATCGGAGCTGATGGCGCGCGAACTCGAGCGGCGCGGCGTCGAGCACCGGCTCGTCCGCATCCCGGGCGGCCCGCACGGCTTTGATGGGAAGGCCGACGACCCCCAGGCCGCGCAGGCCTTCGAGGAAGTGATCCGGTTCCTGAAGAAGCACCTGAAATAGCGACGGCCCCGCGCCACGAGACCGGCGCCGTGCTCTCCGAGTCCTCTCTTCTGATTTCGGCCTGAGGGCTGCTCAGTTGCGCCGCAGGATGGGCTTCTGGTCGCGTGGCGCGGGCATGAACATGTCGTCGCGACTCAAGCCAAGTTCCCTGCCCATTTTGATCGAGTAGTCCAGCTTGCCCACGCCGTCGTTGTGCGCGTTCGAGCCAAAAGAGAATTTCACGCCTGCCTCCTTGGCCAGCCGGAGGAACGCGGCGCTCGGGATGTTGTAAAGAGAATTGATCTCGATCGCCACGCTGAATTTCACCGCCGCGTCGATGACCTTCCGCATCCGCGTTTCCGTCCAGAGAGTGTCGTAATCCTTGGCGATGGCTTCGGGCAGAAACGTGGGATTGGCAAAGATATCGATGGGCTCTTCGGTGATGACCCGGACGTTGTAATCGACGTAGCGCTCCATGAAATCCTGCTTGTCCGTGATCTTGGCTTCCGGCGTCCACAAGTGCACAAGCCGGCCGTCCTTTTCGGTAAACGTCAGCGCGTCGGAAAGGACATAGTCAAGTTCCGCGATGGCTTCTTTGGAAAAGCAATTCATCCAGTCGTCACCGTCGGCTTGCATTCCTTTGAACACCGGCTGGCTGACGATGCTGCTGAGGTATTTGCGCAGTGCCGCGTCGTTATTCATCGGCTCGTGGCAGCCGCCGTGCGCGGCCATGCCGAGCTTGACTCCGAGGCGGCTGGCTTGATTGAGCGCCACAAGCAGGCTGAAGGCCCCCTCCACGTGAGCGTGGAAGTCGATCAGAGGAAAATCGAACGGCTCCGCCGTACCGCCGCCCCCGGAATTGCCGGCTGCTTTTGCCCGGTTGACGCTCACAGCGCCGGCCGCCACCGCGCCACCCAGAAATGCACGACGTGAAATGGGTGCGTTCATATGAGTCCCTCATCCTTAGAGTAGATTCACGACCACCACAAACCTTAGCCTATTTCGGGCCGTCCGTCGAGGAGTCGGCAGTGCCAAGGGCCTAGCCCGTGGGCAGCACCATTCGTTTGGCCTATGAAGGGGGCCTGCCGCCATCAGCCGCTCCGGGCGGGTTGCTCGTGCGTAAGACAATGCAGAGTGCCCAGGCCCCAAACCAAATCCACGGCGTGAATGCCGACCACCGGCCGGTCGCGGAACAGCTCAGCGAGGGTTCCGAGGGCGAGCCGATCGTTGACGTCGTTAAACGTAGGAACCAGAACGGCCGCATTCGAGATGTAGAAGTTGGCATAGCTCGCCGGAAGACGTTGACCATCGAAGTAAAGCGGCGCCGGCATGGGGAGTGGCACGGCTTCGATTTTTGATCCGTCTTCAAGCCGCATGGATTGCAGGCGCTCGCGGCTTTCTTCCAGCCGATGGTAGTTGGGATCGCTCGAATTCTTTTCCTGGCAAAGGACGACGGTGCGCGGCCCGACGAAGCGGCAGAGATCGTCCACGTGACCGTGCGTGTCGTCGCCGGCGATGCCGCTGCCCAGCCACAGGATATTGGTCACACCGAGATAATCGCGCAACGCCGCCTCAACCTCAGCGCGCGTGAGGCCCGGATTGCGGACCTGAGTGACCGGATCGAGCAGGCATTCTTCGGTGGTGATGAGTGTGCCCCGGCCGTTCACGTCGATGCTGCCGCCTTCGAGCACCAGCTGGCGCCCCTTCGCCTCGGCGCGAAAAATCCGCAGGCCCAGCGCCTGCGCCGCGCGCGACGGAACACGAGCGTCCTTCTGCCAGTCCGGATATTTCGCCCAGGCGTTGAAGCGGAACCCCACAATCGCCACTTCCGATTTCGGTTTCTCGCGCCGCACGAAGATGGGGCCGGAGTCGCGCGTCCAGCCGCGATTGGTGGGAAAGCGGAAGAATTCGACACGCGAGAGATCAACCCCGGCTCGCTTGAGGACGCGTCGCGCCCCCGCCTCGTGAGATTTTGAGTTGACCAGAATCCGGACGGTCTCGCCGGGCGTGAGCTTGCGCACGATTTCGCCGTACACCCAGGGGATCGGTGCAAACTTCCCCGGCCAGTCGGTGCGGTTGGCGGGCCAACCGATCCAGGTGGCTTCGTGAGGCTCCCATTCGGCGGGATGGCGAAAACCAAGGTTTGAGGGAGTTTTGAATGATCGGGGCATCGGCGCATTGTTCCATTGACTCATTGCATCATTGACCCATTGTTCCGCTTTCCGTTGCGCGGCAGAGAGCTGGATGACGATTGACTCTCCCTGCGCGCTTTCAATGACTCAATGAATCAATGATTCAATCCAGAAATCTCTTCTCGATCCCCGCGTAGGCGTCAATGCGCCGGTCGCGCAAGAACGGCCAGTTGCGACGCACTTCTTCGAGCCGGGCGAGATCGACTTCACCGATCACGATTTCTTCCTGGTCGGTAGAAGCCTCGGCCAGCACAATCCCAAACGGGTCGCAGAGGAATGACGAGCCCCAGAATTCGATGCCCGGCCCCACGGTTCCCGCCGGCTTTTCGAGACCGACGCGATTGATCGCTGCGACGTACACGCCGTTAGCGATGGCGTGGGCGCGCTGGACGGTTTGCCAGGCATCGCGCTGCGCCGCGCCGTATTGCTCCTTCTCCTGCGGGTGCCAGCCGATGGCGGTGGGATAGAACAGGACGTTCGCGCCTTGCAGGGCGGTCAGGCGCGCGCCTTCCGGGTACCACTGGTCCCAACAAATCAGCGCACCCACGCGGCCGGCCTGCGTGTCAAAGGCGCGAAAGCCCAGGTCGCCGGGAGTGAAATAGAATTTCTCGTAATAGGCCGGGTCGTCGGGAATGTGCATCTTTCGGTAGAGGCCCACCATCGCGCCCGTGGCGTCAATCACCGCGGCGCTGTTATGGTAGAGGCCGGCAGCACGGCGCTCAAACACCGGCGCGATGATGACAGTGTTCAGCTTCTTCGCGAGTTTCCCAAGCGTCTCGGTGGTCGAACCCGGCACGGGTTCGGCCAGATCAAACGCCGCAGGGTCTTCGCGCTGGCAGAAATATTGCGAGCGAAAGAGTTCCGGCAGACAGACCACCTGCGCGCCGCGTTCGGCCGCTTCCTCCACGCGGGCAGTAGCGCGGCGCAGGTTCTCCTCGGGGTCGGGCGTGCACGCCATCTGAACGAGCGCCACATTAAACCGCTGCGGAGTCGCCATGGCAGAAAAGCCTACACGAATCCGCGGGTGCCGCCAAGCATTTTAGATTTTAGATTTTGGATTTTGGATTTTGGATTTGAATTTGGAATCTTGAATCGCCAACAAAAGCCGCTGGAGGGAGCCGGGAGGAAATCGCGGCACGGTACGCGGGAAAGCGGCGGCGCTTGACTTCAAACACCTCGCATGGCTAGATTGCCCAGGCGATTAATTCGAGTTCGTCAGCTTGGCAATGCTAAGCTGGAAGAGCGATGAACAGCGTCATCGATACATTCTTCAGGCGCAAGGTGTTGGCGGTGCAGGAGTTCTCTGAGCTCCTCATCAATTCGGCGCGCCACGCCTTCACTCGTCCCCGCTACCTGGTGGATACCCTAGTGCAGATGGACATTATTGGTTTCGGGTCCTTGCCCATCGTTTTGCTGACGGGGTTTTTCACCGGGGGCGTGCTGGCCCTGCAGACCTACCGGACGCTGAGCACCTTCGGCGAGACCGGGCTGCTGGGGCAGGTGGTCGCCCTCTCCATGGTGCGCGAGCTGGGACCCGTGCTGACGGCCCTGATGGTGGCGGGACGGAACAGCTCCGGGATCGCCTCGGAGATCGGCTCGATGCTGGTGAGCGAGCAGATCGACGCCATGCGCGCCCTGGGCACTGACCCGCTGCGCAAACTCGTCACGCCCCGGCTCTACGCTTCGATCCTGACGCTGCCTTTGCTCACCGTTCTGGCAGACTTTTGCGGAATGCTGGGAGGCGCGTTGATCAGCACCTCCACCGCGCGCCTGAGCAGCGCCGAGTACTGGACCTCAGCCTACCAAGCGTTGCACTTTGAGGACGTGGCCCAGGGACTGACGAAGCCTTTCTTCTTCGCGATTGTGATCGCTCTGGTGGGTTGCTACTTCGGCTTGCACACCCGGGGTGGCACCGAAGGCGTGGGCCGCTCGACCACCCAGGCCGTGGTCGTGGCTTGCGTCCTGATTCTCATCCTGGATTTCTTCTACACCAAGTTCCTCATCGCCATCGGCTTCTTCTAGGTAGACAGCCCTTCCCGGCGCTAGAATAGCAACCGAGCGATTCCGCAAGCCGGAGGTCGTTTCTTCCGTGGATTCATGGCTGGCAGAACCTTCAGGCGCATCCGACGATAGCCCGCAGTCCGTGGTTCCGGAACTGGAGCTTCGTCATGTCTCCATTTCGCTCGAAGCAAAGCGGGTCCTGGATGATGTCTCGTTTCACGTCAGCCGCGGGGAAACCCTCGTTTTACTGGGCGTCACGGGCTCCGGCAAATCCGTGCTGCTGAAAGTGATTCTGGGATTGCTCAAGCCGGACTCGGGGCAGATCCTGGTGAGTGGTCGTGACTTGGCTCCGCTTTCCGAGACTGAACTTTATCCCTTCCGCCAGCGCATGGGCATGGTCTTCCAGGAAGGGGCGCTTTTTGATTCCCTTTCGGTTTTCGAAAACGTCGCCTACCGGTTGCGCGAAGAGGGAGAAAAAGACGAAGCCCGGATCGAGCAGCGCGTGCGCGAAGTCCTCCGCTTCGTCGAGCTGGAGCACACGCTGGATAAGATGCCGGCGGAGTTGTCCGGAGGGATGAGGCGCCGGGTGTCCATCGCGCGAACCATCGTCAGCCAGCCCTCGATCATGCTCTACGATTCCCCCACGGCGGGCCTTGACCCCGTGACCGCTCACACCATCAACCTCCTGATTGCCAAGCTGCGGGATACGCAGGGAGTGAGTTCGGTGGTTGTCACGCACCGGCTTGCCGACGCTTTCGTGCTGGCGAATTTCGCCTACTCCGCCGAGCGGCAGGAGTTGGTACCCGTCGCGAGCGACGGCGGCGCGCGTCCCCGCCGCGCCACCCGCTTCCTGGTTCTCCGCGACGGCGCCGTCTGCTTCTGCGGTCCAACCGAAGAGCTGGTTGGCACCGAGGACCCCTATCTCCGAAAATTCCTCGCCTGAATTCGCCGGCCTCGGCAGGATGTCATACAATACCCTCATTGATTCTTGAGAAGGAGGATCGCGATGCCTGAGCGCAAACAAGTCTCCTGGGCAAAGTTACGTGTCGGCCTGCTCGTATTGTCCGGCCTGGTGGTGTTCGCTGTGGGGATTTTCTTCATCAGTGGGCGGGGAGGCTTGTTCACCCGCAAGTACACGTTGAAGACGTATTTCTCCGGGGCCGCCGGCCTGCGCGAAGGATCGCAGGTCCGCATCGCGGGGATCCCCGTCGGCGTGGTGCAACGAATCCGCATCTCGGATTCCACCCAGCCCGACCGGGCCGTGGACACAATTCTATGTGGGCAAGAAATCCAGCGCGACCGGGCCGTGGAAGTGCTGATGCGTGTCCCGATTGACTATCAGAATCAAATCCGGGCGGACTCGGAGGCGCGGCTGGCCACTGCCGGCCTCCTGGGTGAAGCTTTCGTGGATATCACCCGGGGCATGCCGGACAGAGCTGTCGTCCAGAACGGCGGCGAGGTGAATAGCATTGAGGAAGCCGACATCAAGCGCATCGTCCAGAACACCAACGACGTCATCTCCAACCTGCGCGTGTTGAGTTCCAAGCTCAACGAGATCACCGGGCACATCCAGGCGGGCCAAGGCACGATGGGGAAATTCCTTTACGACCAAGCCCTCTACAACCGCTTGAACCAGATGAGCCTCGACCTCCAGCGTGTGATGGCGCGCATGGGGCAGGGCGAAGGGACCATCGGCAAGCTGATGCAGGACGAGACGCTCTACCAGCGGACCCGAGCCAGCATCGACCGGCTGAACCAGGTCCTGGACAACGTCCAGCATGGGAAAGGAACCCTGGCAAAATTCATCAACGACCCCTCGGTTTACAATGACGTCCATCAGGTCGTCCTCCGCGCCAACACCATGGTGGACAACGTTAACAGCGGCAAGGGAACGCTCGGCAAACTGGCGACTGATCCTGAGCTCTACAATCGCATGAACGAAACCTTCGACCGCATGAATATCATCGCCACGCGCATCGAGCAGGGCCAGGGAACGCTGGGGAAACTCTCTACCGACCCGACGCTCTATAACAACCTGAGCACCAGCACGCAGACGCTGCGGGAATTCCTGACCGAATTCAGGAAGAACCCAAAGAAGTACTTGACGGTGCAACTAAAAATCTTCTGACACACCCGATGGCGCTCCGGGTCCGGGGGGGCTCACCGGCCCGGCATTTCAGGCAGTGGCCGGACGGGAGCTGCTTCAGGGTCCGGCGCTTTCCTCTTACCCAAGCGGAGACCTGTAACCACATTTATGGATGACTCCTCTGCGTTTACGAACAATATAAATAGACAGTTCTTGCTTGCCCGCGCCTCGCGTCCATTGCTAAAATCACCGTGGGGCTGGAGTGGCGGAACTGGCAGACGCACGAGACTCAAAATCTCGCGCTGCGT
>CAZTHM010000020.1:0-19106 GCA_964613505.1 uncultured Acidobacteriota bacterium
CGGGCGACGTCACCAAGGCCATCGCCGCGGGAGCCAGCTCGGTGATGATCGGGAGCCTCTTCGCCGGAACCGAGGAGAGCCCGGGCGAGACCATCCTTTATCAAGGCCGCACGTTCAAATCCTACCGCGGCATGGGCTCGATCGCCGCCATGGCCGCGGGCTCGGGCGACCGCTACGCGCAGGAGGGCGAGGTTTCCAAACTCGTTCCCGAAGGGATCGAGGGACGCGTGCCCTATAAGGGCCTGCTGGCGGAGATGGTCACGCAGCTCGTGGGCGGGCTGCGCTCCGGCATGGGCTATTGCGGCTGCCCCACCATCGAAGAACTCCAGCAGCGCGCCCGCTTCGTTCGCATCACCAGTGCCGGCCTGCGCGAAAGTCACGTCCACGACGTCATCATCACAAAGGAAGCACCCAACTACCGGCTTGAATAGCCCGCCCGCCCCCGATCGATCTCTCCGTGCTTACCTCTGGTGGGCGACCACCGTGGCGTGGGCGGCGACCATTTTCCGTCTTTCCACGGTTACCTACAGCGGCTGGTTCACCGCCTGGCTCCTGCACCAGATTTTCGATTTCCTGCATATCACGATCTCCCCGTCAGGCTTCCAGGCGCTGCATAACTTCATCCGCAAGCTAGCCCACGTCACCGAATACACGATGTTCGCTTTGCTTCTTTACGGTTCGCTCCGCGGCGGGCGGGATTTTGGCTGGCGTGCGCGCACGGCGCTCCTCTGCTTCGCCATCACCGCCGGTTATTCCCTGACTGACGAGTTTCACCAGTGGTTCGTGCCGGGCCGCGGCGCCTCGCTGCTGGATTGCGCGATTGACATTTCGGGCGCCGCGTTCGGCTTGCTCGCGCTCTACCTCCGGCACCGCCTGCTTCCCTCCAAAGCGTGAGCGGATCCGGCCCGGTCAAATCAAAACAAGTTGAAGGCTCCGCCCGGTTCGAAGGACTTCAAACGACCGCCAGCAAGATCGCGGCGAAAAACGCGAGTACTCCGGAGAAGTAAAACGGAGTGGCAGGCGTGTATTGCTGCCAAAGCCAGCCCGCGAGGAGACTTGCAGGAAGGGCGGTGACACCCATCACCCAGTTGAAAAGGCCGAAAACCGAAGCGCGGGAGTGGCTGGGGACGAGGTCGCTGATCCAGGCCTTCAACACGCCCTCCGTGAGCGCATAGTAGAGGCCATAGAGAGGCATCAGCAGCCAGACTGCTTGTGCGGTGTGGGAGCGCGCAAAGCCGAAGTAGACCCCGGAATAGATCAAGTATCCAACCACTACAAGGGCGCGTCGTGGGACCCGGTCCGAAAGCTTGCCGGCGGGCCAACTCAGCACTGTGTAAACCAGGTTGAATATCAAGCCCAGCATGGGCGCGAGTTCCGCCTGCACACCCAGGTTCTGAGCGCGCAGAATCAGGAAAAGGTCTGAGGAATTCCCCAGTGAAAACAAGGTCACGGCCGCGAGAACTAATGTCAGGCGCCGGTTGTTTTTTCGGAAGGAGTCGAGTTTTCCCGGCCGCGGGCTGCTCGATGGCGGCGCTGCCGGGCGAATCTCCCGCACCATGAACCACGCGAGAAAGACGCTGGCCAGACCCGGGACACTCGCCGCCCAGAAGACATGGCGGATATTGCCAAGGAATAGCGGCAGAAGCAGGACCGCCGCAAGCGGGCCGACGATGGCGCCTGCCGAATCCATTGACTGGCGAAAGCCGAACGCAGCGCCCCGCTTTTCGGGCGGGACGGAGTCAGCAATCAGAGCGTCGCGGGGCGCGCCGCGAAATCCCTTGGCGGCGCGGTCGGCGAAGCGGATCCAGAAGACCTGCCCCCAGGTTTCCGCCAGCGCGAGCAGCGGCTTGGCCAAATTCGCGACCGTGTATCCTGCGGCGGCAAGCGGCTTGCGGCGGCGCAGGCGGTCGGAAAGAAAACCGGAGATCAGCCTCCCGAAACTTGCCACCGTCTCAGCCGCGCCTTCCATCAACCCGAAGACCATCGGACCCGCCCCGAGCACACTGACCATGAATTGGGGAAGGAGCCAGTAGCTCATTTCAGTCGCGGTGTCGTTGAAAAACGCCACCCAGCCGAGGGCGCGGACGTTGCGCGGCAGGTCAGACGAAAGGAGCGACTCTGAATCGGACTTGGCAGAAGGATCAGCAGGCATAAGCTCAAAAACAAAAACCCGGCCAGGGACTCATTTCTCCCGGGCCGGGATGATGTTAGAACCTTCTTGGAAGTTTCTCTACTTCTTCTCGCCTTCTTCCGGCGGGGCGGCCTGCGGTTCGGCCTTGGCGACTTCCTCCTGCCGCTGGCGCGTGGCCTCCACCTTCTTGGCGCGGGCTTCGGCGTGCTTCTGGAGGACTTGCGTTCCGACCAGCTCGAGCACGGCGGTATCGGCGCCGTCGCCCTTGCGCCAGCCGGTCCGGACGATGCGCGTATAGCCGCCGGGACGCGAGGCAAAACGCTTGGCGACATCCTCAAAGAGCTTCTTCACGGCCGGCGCCGCCATGCAAAAACTTGCGGCCTGCCGCCGGGCATGCAAATCGCCGCGCTTGCCCAGGGTAATCATCTCCTCTGCCAGCCCGCGGGCCGCCTTGGCTTTCGCCACGGTGGTCTCGATGCGTTCATCGAGAATCAGCGATGTCACCAGGTTGCGCAGCAGGGCGCGCCGGTGTGCGGTGTTTCTGCTCAGCTTTCTTCCGTAATTGCGATGACGCATTCTCTGCTTCCTCTTGCTGGACCGTCGGGTGCGGCCGTTTTCGGCGGTTCTTCGTTTTGCACCGCGTCACATCAGCGGACGGACCGATCGTGCTGCCCCTCCCCGGCCCGCAGCGCTAAACCTGTAGGTTCGGCGCTTCCGGTGCGGGCATGATGGCAGTGCCTTTTTCGTCGAACTTCATCCCCAGGCTCAGGCCCATTGCCGACAGGATCTCTTTGATTTCGTTCAGGGATTTCCTCCCGAAATTCTTGGTTTTCAGCATTTCCTGTTCGGTCTTCAGTACCAATTCGCGGATGGTCGAGATGTTGGCATTCTTCAAGCAATTGTAGGAGCGGACCGAGAGTTCCAGTTCTTCCACCGACCTGTCCAGGTTCTCGTTGCGGACCGCCGCCTTTTCTTCGGCGGGGACTTCTTCCGCCTCCGGCGCCTCATCAAAGTTAATGAAGATGTTCATGTGGTCTTTGAGGAGCTTCGCCGCAAGGCCCACCGCATCGGCGGGCGCGATGGCGCCGTTGGTCCAGACGTCGAGCGCGAGTTTATCGTAGTCGGTCATCTGGCCCAGGCGAGCCGCCTCCACCGTATAGTTGACCTTGCGGATGGGCGAGTGGACGGAATCCACGGGAATGTAGCCAATCGGCAGGTCCTCGTCGAAATTTTTCTCGGCGGAAACGTAGCCACGGCCACCTTTGACGCGCATCTCGACATGCAGGCTCCCACCCTCACTGACCGTGGCGATGGGAACGTCCTTGTCGAGGATATCGATGTCGGCGTCCTCCTGGATCATCCGGGAGGTTATCTCCCCGGGCTGATCAACATTGAGGTAGAGGGTCTTGGGGCCCTCGACATTCATCTTCAACGGGATTTGCTTGAGGTTGAGGATGATGTCCGTGGCATCTTCTACGACGCCAGGAATCGACGAGAACTCATGCAACACGCCTTCAATCTTCACGGCCGTGATCGCCGCCCCCTCAATCGAGGAAAGCAGCACCCGCCGTAGCGCGTTGCCGATGGTGGTCCCGAACCCCCGCTCGAAGGGCTGGGCGCTAAACTGGCCGTACTTGTCGGTCAGCGTATCGCTAATGGACGCCAGGCGTTTGGGTCTCTGAAATCCTTTCCAAAGCATCTCTTTCTTACCTCCCTGGGGGGAGCGCATCTGCTCTGCCCCCGCTGAAACTGCAATCAACTACAATTGCCTCCGCCCCTTCGGGTCGGCGCTATTTGGAATAAAGCTCAACGATCATCTGCTCCTGAATGGGGAAGTTCACGTCTTCACGCTTGGGTATCGAGAGGACTTTCCCCTTCATGTTGGTGCGATCGAATTCCAGCCAGGAGGGAATCCCCCGGCTGCCCAGCATGTCCAGCGCGTGCAGGATGCCGGGGATTTTGCGGCTCCGTTCGCGCACCACGATTTCCTGTCCCGGCGCAACCTGGAAAGAAGGAATGTTGACTTTGCGGCCGGCGACCTGGATATGCCCGTGACGCACCAGTTGGCGGGCCGCGGCCCGCGAGGTGGCCAGGCCCAGGCGGTAAATGGCGTTGTCCAGACGCTGCTCGAGCAGATGGAGCAAGTTCTCGCCGGTGATCCCCTTCATGGCAGCGGCCTTCTCGAAATAGGAGCGGAACTGCTCCTCCAGGATGCCGTAAAGCCGGCGCACCTTTTGCTTCTCGCGGAGCTGCAACCCGTATCCGACGAGCTTGGGCCGCCGCGATTTGCCGTGCTGGCCCGGGGCGAAATTGCGTTTCTCGATGGCGCACTTGTCCGTCAAGCAACGCTGTCCCTTCAAGAAAAGCTTGATGCCTTCCCGGCGGCAAAGCCTGCATACTGCGTCACGATATCTTGCCAAATCATCCTCCTGCTGGACTCAAACCCGCCGGCGCTTGGGTGGCCGGCAGCCGTTGTGCGGGATGGGTGTGGCATCCCGGATTAAGCGCACCTCGAGCCCGGCCGTCGCTAGCGCCCGGATGGCCGACTCGCGGCCGGACCCCGGCCCTTTCACTCGAACTTCCACGGTCCGCATGCCATGGTCGCGCGCCGTATTGGCCGCACGCAGCGCCGCTTGCTGGGCCGCGAAGGGCGTCCCTTTGCGCGATCCTTTGAAACCCATGGAGCCGGAACTGGCCCAGCAAATGACTTTGCCATCCGGATCCGTCACGCAAATCTGCGTGTTGTTGAACGTCGCGTGCACGTGCACGATCCCCACGGGCACAATCCGTTTTTCTTTCTTCTTAAAGACCTTTTTCTTGCCTGGTTTTGCAGCCGGTTTGGCCATTTTCCCTCAATCCCATTCGCTGGACACTGCCCCTTAAGCCTACGTCTTGGCAGTGGTCCGTTTCTTGTTGGCGACCGTTCCCCGCCGAGGTCCTTTTCGGGTTCGCGCATTGGTGTGCGTGCGCTGACCCCGAACCGGGAGATTCCGGCGATGCCGGAAGCCGCGATAGGAGCCGATCTCGATCAGCCGCTTGATGTTCATCGCCGTGTCTTTGCGGAGATCGCCCTCAACCCCTCCATCCTCCTCAATGACCTGGCGGATCCGGTTGACTTCGTCGTCGGTCAGGTCCTTGACTTTCTTGTCGGGATTGACGCCGGCCCGCACCAGAATCGACATGGAACGCGCCCGGCCAATTCCGAAGATGTAGGTCAATCCGATTTCCGCCCGCTTCGTTCGCGGCAAATCGATGCCTGAAATTCTCGCCATTACTCTACCTCCCAGCTAAGAGAAACTGGAAATTGGAAATTGCAAACTCGAAATTCGAGCAAGTCGCTTCTGCGTGCGGCAGGCTTGCTTATTGATTGCGGGGCGACGGCCAAATCCCAGTTTCGAGTTTCCATTTTCCAGTTTCTAGTTTCCAGCCCTACCCCTGACGCTGTTTGTGCTTGGGGTTCTCGCAAATCACGCGGACCACTCCGCGGCGCCTTATGATCTTGCACTTGGCACAAATCTTTCGAACTGATGACCGAACTTTCATCGATTTCCACTCCGCGGACAGATCCGCTCGATCCCTTGCTCGGGGCCCGACCGGCCAGCCGCGAGCCAACTCTTTCCAGCGTTGAGTGTTCCCCTCCCGGACTACTTGTACCGGTAAACGATCCGCCCGCGCGTCAGGTCGTAAGGAGAGAGTTCCACTGCCACCTTGTCGCCGGGAAGGATGCGAATGAAGTTCTTCCGCATTTTCCCGGAGATGTGCGCCAGGACCCGGTGTTTGTTGTCCAGTTCGACTCGAAACATCGCGTTCGGCAGAGGCTCAACCACCGTCGCAATAACCTCGATAGCTTCTTCCTTGGCCATAAACTGACTGATGCGCTTCCCGCCCGCGCGCCCGCGTTCCGAAGGAAGCAGGCTCGGCGGACTACAACCTTGTCAGAACATCCGGACCGTTGTGGGTAACCGCCACCATGTGCTCGAAATGCGCGGAATACCCGCCGTCCTCGGTCACCGCCGTCCAGCGATCGTCCAGGACCCTGACCGCCGCCCCGCCCGAGTTGATCATCGGTTCGATGGCCAGGACCATGCCTTCTTTCAAGACCGGCCCGTGGCCGGGAGTCCCGTAGTTGGGCACTTGAGGTTCCTCATGCAGCTCGCGGCCGATTCCGTGTCCCACGAATTCCCGCACCACCGAGTAATGATTCTTCTCCGCGTGCTGCTGCACCGTCGCCGAAACATCCCCCAGGTGGTTTCCCGCCCGCGCTTTTTGAATGGCCATCTCCAACGCCTCTTCGGTGACGCTGAGAAGTCTCTGCAGCGGCTCCGAAATCTGTCCCACCGGAACCGTGATGGCCGAGTCGCCGTAATACCCGTCCAGCACCACTCCCAAATCCAAACTGAGGATATCACCTTCCTTGAGCTTCCGGTCGGAAGGGATCCCGTGGATGATCTGGTCGTTCACCGAAGTGCACAAACAGCAGGGATAGCCGCGATACCCCTTGAACGCGGATCGGGCCCCCAGTTCTGCCAGCCGCTTTTCAGTGAATTTCTCCAAATCCATCGTCGTCACACCCGGCCGGACGCGATCGCGAATCTCGAAGAGCAACTCCCTCACCAGCCGACCCGCGCGCCGCAATTTCTCGATCTCGAATCGTGATTTGCAGTCGATACTCATGCACCCTTCAAAAACTGGATAAGCTCCTGGGCGATGGGCTCGGGGTCACGGCTGCCGTTCACGTCGTGCAACAGGTTCTTCTGGCGATAGTACTCGATCAGCGGGCTGGTCTGGTTCTCGTACGCCACCAGGCGCTGGCCGATTGTATTCTCGTTGTCATCGGCGCGTTGCAGGAGCTTTCCGCCATCCTTGTCGCAAATGCCCTCCTGCTTGGGGGGGCCGAAGTGAATATTGTAAATCTCTCCGCAGGCCGAACAGGTGCGGCGGCCCGTCAGGCGCTTCATCAAAAGATCCTGATCCACGGCAATGTTGATGACCAGCGGACTCCCTTTACCTTTTGCCTCGAGCGCGCGATCCACGAACTGCGCCTGGGGAATGGTGCGCGGGAAGCCGTCCAGAATGAAGCCCGCCGCACAGTCGGGCTCGCTGATCCGTTCATCCACGATGCCGCAGACGATCTCGTCGGGAACCAGTTGCCCGGCTTCCATCTTGGCCTTGGCGGCCAGACCCAGCGCCGTCCCTTTCTTGACCGACTCACGGAGAATGTCCCCGGTCGAAATCTGCGGGATGCTAAACTCCTTCGACACTTCCCTTGCCTG
The DNA here is from genome assembly GCA_964613505.1 of uncultured Acidobacteriota bacterium. Classification (GTDB taxonomy): domain Bacteria; phylum Acidobacteriota; class Terriglobia; order UBA7540; family UBA7540; genus CAZTHM01. The sequence continues at coordinate 7,405 of CAZTHM010000020.1, forward strand.
CGTTCCTTTGCCCGCTCCCGGAGCTCCCAAGAAAATCAAAGCACGTGGTTTCATGGTTTCCTCACTTCCCCTACATTCCGGGGCGTCGTCCTCTCAGGCGGCCTTTCTTCATGAACCCTTCGTAGTGCCGCATGATCAATTGCGCATTTACTTGCTGGACTGTGTCCATCGCGACCCCAACCACGATCAGCAACGAGGTGCCGCCAAAATAGAAGTTAATGTTGAGCCCGTGCAGCAGCCAGGTGGGCAGATGCTCGTCAAACCAGAGCCCCACCGCACCCGGCAAATGGTTGACGCGCAATCCCGCCAGCATTAATTCCGGGATCAAAGCGATGATGGCGAGATAGACCCCGCCCACCCAGGTGATTTTCGTCAGCACCTCATCGAGATGGTCGGCCGTGCGCTTGCCAGGCCGGATGCCGGGAATGAACCCGCCTTGTTTGCGGACGTTGTCGGCGACCTCGTCGGGGTTATAGACAATCGAAAGATAAAAATGCGCGAAGAACAAGATCAGCAAGACGTAGGAGATCGTGTAAAGGGGCTCTCCCCAGGCGAAACTCGTCAGGAGCCAGCCGACTACGCGGTTGTCCTTCAGATTGCCGACCAGGGCAATCGTCTGTGGGAAAGTCAGGATTGAAACCGCGAAAATGATGGGCATCACGCCGCTGCTGTTGACCTTGAGCGGCAGGTGCGTGGAAACGCCCCCCACGATCTTCCTCCCCACGACGCGGCGCGCGTACTGGATGGGGATTCGCCGCTCTCCCCGCTCGACGAGCACAATAAAGGCCACCACGGCAAGCATGAACACGAGCAGCAACAGGACGATGAGAAGACTCCAGGTTCGGCTCACGAAGACCTTGTCGTACAAATCGGCGATGGCCCGCGGCAGCCCTACCACAATCCCCGCGAAAATCAGGAGGGACATTCCATTGCCGATACCGCGCGCGGTGATTTGCTCGCCCAGCCACATCACAAAGAGCGCTCCGGTGGTCAGCGTGAGTACCGTCTGGATGACGAACAGCGGCCCCGGGTTGGTGACCAGCGGGGTCCCCGCCGAGGTCGCTCGCTGCAGGACTTGAGCGACGGTAAACGCCTGGAAGACACTGATACCTACGGTCAGGTAGCGCGTGTATTGGGTAATCTTGCGACGGCCCAGGTCGCCTTCCTTCTTCAGTTTTTCCAGGTGGGGAAAGACAACCGTCAGTAATTGTAGAATAATAGACGCCGTAATATACGGCATGATGCCGAGCGCAAGCACCGTCAGCCGACGCAGGCTGCCGCCGGAGAACATCGACAACAGCCCCAGCAGGCCGGCTGCCAGGTTTTCGAATGCTTGCTCGAAGACACTGGCGTTGATCCCCGGCGTCGGGATAAAGGAGCCCAGCCGGTAAAGCGCCAGCATCAAGATGGTGAACAGAATTCGCCTGCGCAGATCCGGGATTTCAAAAATGCTCTTGAGCTGCTCCATCATGCCCGGATAACCTCGGCCGTGCCACCCGCTTTCTTGATCTTCTCCAAGGCGGGTTTGGAGAAGTGATGGGCTGAGATGTTGAGCGGTGTTTTCAGGTCGCCGTCACCCAGAACTTTCAATCCATCGCCCAGTTTCTTGACCAATCCCCGCTGCATGAGAAATTCGGGTGTAATCTTTTGCTCCGGATCGAACTCCGCAAGGTCGCGCAGGTTTACCAGCGCGAAATGCTTCTTGAAAATGTTCGTAAAGCCGCGCTTGGGCAGGCGGCGATGCAAAGGCATCTGCCCGCCCTCGAACCCCGGGCGCATCCGCGAACCCGCCCTGGAACGCTGGCCTTTCGAGCCGCGCGTGGCGGTTTTGCCGTGTCCCGAACCCATGCCCAGACCGATGCGCTTGCGGCGCTTGTGCGCACCGCGCGGGGGGCGAATTGTTCCGATGTGGATAGACATGATCCCGTTGCCTACTTTTTCTTCGTCTTGGAAGGCTTGGTGCTCTTCGCTGCCACAGCCTTGGCTTTCTTCTTGCCGTCTTCCTTGCTGGCCTTGCCTTTTTCCTCGACAGCCTTCGTGGGTTTCACAGCCTTCTTGGCTCTTGCCGGGGCGCGGGTTTCCGCCTTCCCTGTGTCTGCTGATTTCGCTGCGACCTCTTCGGCTTCCGCCGGCGCTTGAGGTGGCACGATTGCCGCCGCATCTGGCGTCTCCGGCGCTGGCGGTTCTGGAGGAGCCGCCGCCGGGGGCTTGAGAGTGTATTCCGGGATCGCCGCCCATGGCGCCTGCCTTGCGGGTCCGCCGACGATCTCAACCAGGTGCGGAATGGAAGCGACCAGGCCGCGGATCTGGGCCGTATCGAGCCGCTCGACGACCTGGTTCAGTCGTAGGAGCCCCAGACTTCGCACCCTGTCCTTCTGGCGGTAGGTGAACCCAATTCCGCTGCGCACCCATTTAATGTGAATCGTTCGCTGAGCTTTTTCCGTCACGGCTCTGGTCACCTTCTAGATTTCTTCCATCGTCTTGCCGCGGGAGGCCGCCACTTCTTCCGGATTGCGCAGCTTGCAGAGCGCGTCCATGGTGGCCTTCACGACATTGTGAGGATTCGTGGTCCCCAACGACTTGGTGAGGACGTTTTGGATCCCCGCCGCCTCGACCACGGCCCGCACCGCACCGCCGGCGATGACTCCCGTTCCCTCCGGCGCGGGTTTCAGAAGGACCTTCCCGGCGCCAAACCGCCCCAGTACCGTGTGGGGAATTGTCGTCGCCGAGAGGTTGACTCTCACCAGCGCCTTCTTCGCGGCTTCAATGCCCTTGCGAATCGCCATGGGCACTTCACGCGCTTTTCCCGAGCCGTGGCCGACGTGCCCGGCGCCGTCTCCCACCACCACCAAGGCCGAGAAGCTGAGGTTCTTTCCCCCCTTCACGACTTTGGTGACGCGGTTGATCGAGACCACCTGGTCTTTCAACTGCAGCGTATTAGGATCAATCCGATTTACCAACTCGACACTCCCCTGCGAATCCCTCTAGAATTTCAGCCCTGCTTCGCGCGCCGCATCCGCCAGCGCCTTGACGCGGCCGTGATAGGCGTAACCGCCACGGTCAAATACGACGCTGGTAATGCCCACCGCCTTGGCCCGCTCCGCCAGAACCTTCCCGACGGCCTTGGCGGCGGCGACGTTTCCGCCGCCCTTCAAAGTCTTGCGCATCTCTTTGTCAACGCTCGACGCCGACACCACGGTCTGCGCTTGCGTGTCGTCTACGATCTGGGCATAAATGTGACCCAGGGACCGGTAGACATTCAGGCGCGGCATGCCCGCGCGGCCGGCGACGCGAGTGCGGATGCGCACATGAATCCGGCGGCGCGTTTCGTTCTTGGAAGTCAGCTTCAACATAGGGTGTCTCGTGCTTCCCGTCTACTTGGGTTACTTCGCCGCGCCGGCGGCAGCCACCGCCTTGCCGACCTTCTTCTTCAGGCGCTCACCCGTGTAGCGCACGCCCTTGTTCTTATAGGGGTCAGGCGGGCGCAACGCCCGGATCTCCGCCGCCACCTGGCCGACGCGCTGCTTGTCCACGCCGCTGACGACGAGGTGGGTCAGCTTGGCGTCCACGGCGATATCGATGCCCTCGGGTATCGGGAAATCTTTGGTATGGGAATAACCGAGCGTGAACTGAACGCTCTTCCCTTTTTTCTCGGCGCGGTATCCGATGCCGACGATGTCCAGATGCTTTTCGAATCCCTTGGTCACGCCTTCCACGGCATTTGCCACGAGGCTGCGCGCCAGCCCGTGCAGGGCCGCGTGCTCGTCATCCTCCCGGCGAACCACGAGCCGGCCATCCTGCCTCTCGAATTGAATGCCCGCCGGAAGCGGAACGCGCAAAGTCCCCCTGGGGCCCTTCACCACCATGCTTGCCCCTTCCGTCGTAACCGTGACCGCCGAGGGCACTTCAATAACTTTTCTACCAATTCGCGACATAAGGTTTCATCCCAAGCTAAAGCCAGGATCTCAACTGACGTTGCAAAGCAACTCGCCGCCCACGCCGGCCTTCCGAGCGCTCTTCCCGGTCATCAGGCCACGGGGCGTAGTCAGGATATTGATTCCCATTCCGCCCAGGACTCGCGGAATCGCGCGCGCGCCCACATAAACCCGTCGCCCGGGTTTCGAGACGCGGTCAATCGTCGTAATCACGCTGGAACCGTCCGGGCCGTAGCGGAGGAAAACTCTCAGAACTTTCTTCTTCGCTTCCTCGGCGATCTTGTAGTTGGCGATATAACCCTCTTCCTTCAAGATGCGCGCCAGTTCGATGCGCAGCTTGGAAGAAGGCATGTCGACGCGCGGGTGACGCGCGCCCAGCCCGTTCCGGATTCGCGTTAGCATGTCGGCGATGGGATCAGTGATAGCTGACATAAGGCTCCAAAGATCAAAAATGCGTTGCGCCGAACCTCCGGCCTACCAACTGGATTTGACGACTCCCGGGATGTCGCCCTGGAGCGCCAATTGCCGGAAGCACAGCCGGCACATGTCGAACTTGCGCAGATAGCCGCGCGGCCGGCCGCAGATCCGGCAACGATTCCGGTGGCGAATCTTGTACTTGAGCTTCCTTACCAGCTTGGCCATCTGTGAAGTACGCGCCACGAATTACCCTCCTGCCTTTTCATCCGGCGCCCCGGCTGCCGGCTGGCGGCGCTGGGCTTCGGCACGGAACGGCATGCCGAGATGCCGCAGGAGCGCCAAAGCTTCGGCGTCGGTCCGGGCATCGGTTACAATCGAGATGTTCATGCCCTTGGTTTTTTCCACCTTGGCATAATCAATCTCCGCAAACACCAACTGGTCGCGCAGGCCCAGCGTGTAGCTCCCCCGGCCGTCAAACGACCGCGTGGAAAGACCGCGAAAGTCGCGCACGCGCGGCAGCGCCACGTTCATCAGGCGATCGATGAACTCGTACATCCGGTCGCCGCGCAGCGTGACCATGGCGCCGATGGGCATGGCCTGGCGCAGCTTGAAATTGGCGATCGACTTGCGCGCCCGCGTGATGACGGGCTTCTGGCCGGTAATCTGGCCCAGTTCGCGGGTGGCGGAGTCGAGCAGCTTGGCGTTCTGGATCGCTTCGCCCAGACCCATGTTCACCACAATCTTGCGCAGGCGCGGGACCGCCATGGGGTTCCGGTAGTTGAATTCCTTCATCAGGACCGGAACAATTTCGCTTCGGTATCGGTCTTTTAATCGCGGCACCATGATTTCGGTTCGAGGCCTCCCCTGGCTTTAGCGGTCCAGGACCTTCTCGCACTTGGCGCAAACCCGCACCGTGACCACCTTCTTGCCTTCGGTCTTCTTGCGGTGCTGGATGCGCGTCGGACCGCACTCGTCGCAGACCAGCGCCACGTTGGAAACGTGAACCGGTCCCTCTTTCTCGAGGATCCCGCCACGAATCTGCTTGGCGGGATTGGGGCGCGTGTGGCGCTTCACCATGTTGCAATGCTCGACAAGGACCCGCAACTTCTGCGGCAGGACCTCCAGCACGCGGCCGGTCTTGCCCTTGTCGCGTCCGGCGATGAGCTGGACCTGATCGTTCTTCCGAATGTCCATCCTCGTTGCCATCACAAAACCTCGGGCGCCAGGGAAACGATCTTCAGGAATTTCTTTTCGCGCAGCTCGCGGGCCACGGGCCCGAAGACGCGCGTTCCGACGGGCTCGCCGGTCTCGTTAATAAGCACCGCGGCGTTTTCGTCGAAGCGGATATAGCTGCCATCGCGCCGCCGCTGCTCCTTGCGCATGCGGACGATGACCGCCTTCACCACTTTGCCCTTGGGAATGGCGCTGTCGGGCGCCGCTTCCTTGACGGAGGCCGTCACCACATCGCCCAGCCCCGCCTGCAACCCGACGTCGCCACCCACCGGCAAAATGCAGGCCAGCCGGCGCGCGCCAGAATTGTCCGCCACCTGCAGGATGGTCCGCATCCCGATCATACGACACCTTCCGGAACCGGGGCGAGTTGTGCCGTCTTGGCGACCACTTCAATTACCCGCCAGCGCTTGCGCGCGCTCAAGGGACGAGTCTCTTCAATCCGCACCGTGTCTCCCACCTGGCATTGGTTCTTTTCATCGTGTGCCAGGAAGCGCTTGGAACGCCGAATCACCCGCGTGTAAAGCGGGTGGGTAAACTGGCGCACCACGGTGACGACCACGGTCTTCTGCATCTTGTTGCTTGTGACGATGCCAACTTTTTCCTGACGCCTTGTTTTCATAGCCTTCTGCCGGACGCCTGCAATTGGCAGGAGTCTCCCTAGGATTTCTTCGCGCTCGCCGCCGCAATCTCCTGTTCGCGCCGGATCGTCTTCACCTTGGCGAGTTGCTTGCGCAACACGCGAATGTTGGGAAGCGTATCCGTCTGACCGCTCGAAAACTGGAATTTCAACCGGAAAAGTTGGTCCGCGTATTCGCGCTCCTTGTTCTTGAGCTCGTCCGCGTTCCACTCCCGGATTTTTTCCGCCGTCAGCTTCTTTTCTACTTTCATGCCGTCAACTCCAGCGGCTGTTTATGCCGCCATCGCCCGCGCCACAAACCGAGTGGGCAGGGGCAGCTTGTGACTGGCCAGGCGCAGGGCTTCGCGCGCCTCGGTTTCCGTCACGCCTTCCATCTCGAACAGAATCCGGCCGGGCTTCACCACCGCCACCCAGAACTCCGGCGCGCCCTTGCCTTTGCCCATGCGGGTTTCCGCGGGCTTCTTGGTGACCGGCTTGTCGGGGAAGATACGAATCCAGAGTTTCCCGCCGCGCTTGATGAAGCGCATGATGGCGACCCGGCTCGCCTCGATCTGTCGGCCCGTAATCCAGCCGGCCTCCATCACTTTCAACCCATAGTCCCCGAACGACAGGCTGGAGCCGCGCCAGGCCTTGCCGCGACGCCGGCCGCGCTGTTGCTTGCGATACTTCACTTTACTGGGCATTAACATAAGAAGTTCTCAGTAGTCAGTTGCCAGTTCTCAGTTTAGAAGCGTCATCAGTTTGGTTCTAACTGACAACTGGCCACTGACAACTGACGACTGCCCTTACGCCGCCGGAGCGCTCACTGCCTCCTCGACCTTTTCCGTCCGCCTCCGCTGCTCGAGGATCTCGCCGTTATAGATCCAGCACTTTACGCCGATCACCCCGTAAGTCGTCATCGATTCGGCCAATCCGTAATCAATATCCGCCCGCAGCGTGTGCAGAGGAAGACGGCCTTGCAGGTACCACTCGGAGCGGGCGATTTCCGCGCCGTTCAGCCGGCCCCCGCAACGAACCTTGATTCCCTTGCAGCCGAACCGCAGAGCCGAATCCACGGCTTTGCGCATGGCGCGGCGGAAAGCCACGCGCTTTTCCAGTTGCAGCGCGATCGACTCGGCCACCAGTTGGGCGTTCAGTTCTGGACGGTGCACTTCCTGAATGTTGATGGGCAGCACCTCGTGCCCGGTGCGCCTCTGGATCTCCTGACGCAGGCGGTCAATCTCCGCTCCCTTGCGGCCGATGATGATTCCCGGCCGGGCCGTGTGGATGGTGATCTTCAGTTTGTTTCCCGGGCGCTCGACCTCAATGGAGGCGACGCCCGCGCTGCGGAGTTGATCCTTGAGCCGCTTCTTCAGTTCCAGGTCCTCGTGCAGGAGGTCGGAGTAGCCCTTCTTTGCGAACCACCGCGACTTCCACGTCTTGGTATAGCCGAGGCGGAAACCGTACGGATGAACCTTCTGACCCACTGCATTCCTCCTTTAACTGCCAGTCGTTCAGTCCGGGGCTCGGCGTCCAAACTCAACTTGCGATCTGGATCGACTCCGAACTCACAGCCCCTGGTCAACCGCTTTCGCGCTCTTCCACCACCAGGGTAATGTGGCTCATGCGTCGCTGGTAGCGGAACGCGCGGCCCTGGGGCGCGGGCCGGATGCGCTTGGCGCGCGGCCCATCACCCACCGACGCGTGTGAAACCACCAGCCGGTCCACGTCCAACTTCTCCGACTTCTGCTCGGCATTGGCGATGGCCGAGCGCAGGACCTTCTCGATCTCGTGCGAGGCCCGCTTCTTGGTGAACTTCAAAATGTTAATCGCTTCGCCCGCGTTTTTGCCGCGGATCAGGTCAATGACCAGGCGCGCCTTCTGGGGCGACATGCGAATGTATTTGGCTGTGGCTCGTGCTTCCATTCTTCCCAACTCCCGATTCCCGATGCGGTCATCCGCTAGCTGGACGTGCCAGCCGCGGGAGCAGCCGGTTTGGCTGCCGGCGCCGCCGCGCCGGGCGGAGGAGCTGCCACCGCGGCCGCCTTCTCCGCAGCCATCCGGGCGCCGTGTCCCTTGAACATCCGCGTCGGCGAAAACTCGCCCAGCTTGTGCCCGACCATGTTCTCCGTGATGTAAACGGGAATGAACTTCCTGCCGTTGTGGACCGCGATCGTGTGTCCAACCATCTCCGGCACAATCGTGGAGCGTCTCGACCAGGTCTTGATCACCTTCTTCTCGAACCGACGGTTGAGCAGTTCGATCTTCTTGATCAGGTGCTCATCCACGAAGGGGCCTTTTTTTAGCGACCTTCCCAAAGCGTCCTCCTGCTTACTTCCTGTCGCGCTGCTTGACGATAAAGCGATCGGTCTGCTTGTTGTTGCGCGTCTTATACCCCCGCGTGGGCTTGCCCCAGGGCGTCACAGGATGCCGGCCGCCGGATGTCTTGCCCTCCCCGCCGCCCAAAGGATGATCCACGGGGTTCATCGCCACGCCCCGGACCGTCGGCCGGATGCCCATCCAGCGCTTGCGCCCCGCCTTGCCGATTGAAATGTTTTCGTGGTCGAGATTCCCCACCTGTCCGACGGTGGCGATGCAAGTCATGAATACCTTGCGGACTTCTCCGGAGGGCAGACGAACCTGGGCGTACTCGCCTTCCTTCGCCAGTAATTGCGCCGCGCCACCCGCGGAACGCACGAGCTGTCCACCCTTGCCGGGACGCATCTCGATATTATGGATCATCGTTCCAGTCGGAATGTTTTTCAGGGGCAGAGCGTTGCCCACCACGATGTCGGCGTCGGGGCCGGAAACCACCTTGTCGCCCACTTTCAGGCCAAGCGGGTAAAGGATGTAACGCTTGTCGCCGTCCGCGTAATGCAAAAGCGCGATGAACGCCGACCGATTCGGGTCGTACTCAATGGTCGCCACGCGGGCGGGGATTCCAGTCTTGTCCCGTTTGAAATCGATCACACGATACATCCGCTTGTGGCCGCCCCCGCGATGCCAGATGGAGATCTCGCCCTGGTTGTTGCGGCCCGAGATCCGCGTCTTGGGCTCGAGCAGGGGTTTGTACGGAGTCGAGGTCGTAATCTCGTCAAACGTCAGCCCCGTCTGGAACCGCCGCGTTTCTGTATAGGGTCGGTACGTTTTTATTCCCATCACACCTTCAAACAATGAATACTGAATTGATTAACTTAATTAACTCAGCATGCACCGTTCCTCGTTCACCGTTCTCTTACGTCGTCTCGGCGTACTCGGGTATCTTCTCCCCGGCCTTGAGCTTGACGTAAGCCTTCTTCCAGTCCGGCCGGTGCCCCTGAGTCCGCCCGCGCCGCCGCGTCTTGCCCTCGTAAACCGCGGTGCGAACCGAATCGACTTTGACTTTGAAAACCGTTTGCACCGCCTCACGGATGTCCACTTTCGTGGCGTGGCGGTCCACCTGGAAGCAGAGTGTCCGGGCGCGTTCCTTGGCGTCAACACTCTTCTCCGTGATGACGGGTTTCTTCAGAACCTGATACGGATTCTTGGTCATCGCAGCGACTCCTGCAGGCGCGTCAGGGCGCCTTCGGAGATCAAAAGCCGGTCGTGGCTCAGCACGTGATAGGGATGCACCTTGTGATGCCGCACCAGTTCACAGCCCTCGAGGTTCCTGGAAGAGAGTTCCAGGTTGCGATTCGCATGATCACTGACGACCAGAACCTTCTTCACGATCCCGAGTTTCTGCAGCGCCCCAGCCAAGGTTTTCGTTTTCGGTTCTTTGAGGTCGAACTGGTCGACCACCGTCAGCTTGTTCTCCTGATACTTTGCTGCCAACGCCGAGCGCAGGGCGCCGCGGACCATCTTCTCCGGCAATGCGTAAGCGTAATCGCGCGGCTTGGGTCCATGGGCAATCGAGCCATGCCGCCAAAGCGAACTCCGCGTGCTGCCCACGCGAGCGCGACCGGTTCCCTTCTGCCGCCACGGTTTCTTACCGCCGCCTCTTACTTCGCCCCGGCTTTTGGTGGAGTGCGTCCCGCGCCGCCGGCTGGCGAGATAAACCTTCACCGCTTCCCAGAGCAGACTCTGATTCGGCTTGATGGCAAACACGGCGTCAGCCAATTCCAGTTGCTTCACCGTCTGCCCTTCTAGATTCTTTACTTCAACCGTTGCCATGTTTTCTTCTGCCTACGGCCTTCTGCTTTCGGCCTACTTCCCTACTTGTGTGGCGCTTTCGCCCGGCGCACCATGACGTAGGCGCCGTCCGGGCCCGGGACCGCTCCCCTGACCAATAGAGTGTTGTCATCCGAGAGGACCTGGACAACGCGCAGGTTCCGCGCTGTCACGCGGTCGGTTCCCATGTGCCCTGCGGCGCGCATCCCTTTCAGCACGCGCGAAGGGAACGCCGAGGCGCCAATCGAACCCGGCGCGCGATGAAACATCGACCCGTGGCTCCCCCCGCCACCGCCGAAGTGGTGCCGCTTCTGAACTCCCGCAAAGCCCTTCCCCTTCGATACGCCGATCACATCAACGAGCTCGTTCACGGCAAAGCTGTCCACCAAAACCTTGTCGCCAACCTTGACCTCGCCGCCGTCAGCCTTCAAGCGCACCTCGCGAAGAAACCGCACAGGATTAACGCCGCCTTTTTTGAAGTGCCCTTCCAGTGCTTTCGTCAGGCGCTTCGGGCCGGGCAACTCCACCAACCCGAGCTGCACGGCTTCATAGCCATCCTTCTGCGCGGTCTTGCGTTGCACGACGACGCAGGGACCAGCCTTGAGGACGGTCACCGGTACGACGTCGCCGTTGTCGGTGAAGATCTGCGTCATTCCCAGCTTTTTTCCCAGTATCGCGTCAACCATGTTTCTTCACTCGGGGTTCTGACTTGGGTCTCAGCACGGATCTTCCGCCTTCACCCAGCACCCAGTCCCCAGCCCCCGTCACTTCGTGTGTTCCTTCCCAAACGCCTTGATCTCTATATCCACTCCGGACGGCAGATCCAGCTTGGTCAGCGCCTCGATGGTCGCGGGTGTGGGCTCGAGCAAGTCAATCAATCTCTTGTGGGTTCGGATCTCAAACTGTTCCCGCGACTTCTTATCCGAATGAGGCGAGCGCAGAACACAGTACTTGTTCTTGACCGTCGGCAAAGGAACCGGCCCTGCCACCTGCGCCCCCGTCCGCTTGGCGGTCGAAACGATCTCCGCCGCGGACTGGTCCAGAATTCTGTGATCGTACGCCTTCAGCCGAATTCTTATTTTTTGATGTAGCATCAGTACCCGCTTATTGGATGACTTCGGTGACGGTGCCGGCGCCGACGGTATGGCCGCCTTCGCGGATGGCAAAGCGCAGGCCTTTTTCCATGGCGATGGGCGTGATCAATTCGATCTCCAGGCTCACGTTATCGCCCGGCATCACCATTTCCGTTCCCGCCGGCAACTCCGCCACCCCCGTCACGTCCGTCGTGCGGAAATAAAACTGCGGCCGGTAGCCTTTGAAGAACGGCGTGTGCCGCCCGCCTTCTTCTTTCG
>CAZTHM010000021.1:0-18994 GCA_964613505.1 uncultured Acidobacteriota bacterium
TGGATCATCGCGGGCGTCATAGGAATCGTACTCATCGCCGGGATCGTAGGCACCGCGATGGCCTTGCGGTCCAACACCCAGATTGACCCGTCCAAGCTGGCCAAGGTTGAGAAAGGGGACCTGGCGCGCTCGGTCGTGGCCACGGGAAAGGTCGAGCCACTCTCCAAAGTGGAGATCAAGTCCAAGGCGAGCGGCATCGTGAAGCAGATCTTCACCGATTACGGCGACCGGGTAAAGGTCGGGCAAGTTCTGATCGAGCTGGACAAGGAAGAACTGTCGGCGCGGCTGAGGGAAGCGCGCGCCATGCTGCTGGCTGCCCAAGCGGCTCAGGAAGCGTCCCAAGCCACCTACGAGCGCAACAAGGTCGAGGCCGAGGGGCCCGACCTGCCGTTCTTGAAGGCGGACATGGAGCGCGCGCGGCAACTCTACGGCGAAGGCCTGGTGGCGCGGCCCATCCTCGACAATTCGGAAAAACTCTATCAGCTTGGGCTGAACAAGCAGATGGCGGCGCAGCGCACGGTTTCGGTCTCGCGCGCGGAAATCTCCCGCTCCAAGGCGCAGGTGGCGCAGGCGCAGGCGGCGCTCGAACGCGCCGAGGAAGACCTGCGCAACTCCACGATTGTCAGCCCCATGGACGGGCTGGTGCTCTCGCGCAACGTGGAAATCGGTGACGCGGTCAGCTCCATCCTTGTGCTGGGCTCGCAGGCCACACTCGTCATGACTTTGGGTGATGTGAGCGAAGTCTACGTAAAGGGCAAAGTCGATGAAGCCGACATCAGCAAGGTTTACTTCGGCCAATCGGCGCGCATCGTCGTTGAATCCTTGAAGGACAAGAAATTCGAAGGCAAGGTCACCAAGATTTCTCCCCTGGGCGTGGAAAAGGACAACGTCACAACCTTTGAGGTTAAAGTCTCTATCCGCAATCCCAGCGGCGAACTTAAGGCCAATATGAGCGCCAACGCCGAGGTCATCCTCGAGGAAAAGAAAGGTGTGTTGATGATTCCCGAGGCGGCAGTCGTATATGACAAAGACCGCAAGACGTTCCTGGAGGTTCCTGACGCCAAGGGCGAGAAGGGCCGGCGCAAGATTTCCGCCCAGCTCGGCATTTCCAACGGGGTCAAGACGGAGTTGATCGAAGGAATGAAGGAAGGCGACCAGGTCATACTGCAGTGACGAGTGACCAGTGACGAGTGACAAAACCCGGATCTTTCGGCTTGTCACTTGCCACTCGCCACTAGCCACCGGATCTTAGTGCCATGGTTTTTCGCGACTTGCTCTTCGACACAGTGCGAACCCTCTGGGCGAACAAGCTGCGAACTTTCCTTACCATGTTCGGCATCGCCTGGGGAATCGTCTCCATCACGTTGATGGTGGCGGCAGGCGAAGGCTTCAACGTCGGCTGGAGGAAACAGCAGGAGACCTTCGGCAAGGACGTGATGATCGTCTTCAGCGGGCGGACCAGCATGCAGGCGGGCGGCCTGCGCGCGGGGCGCGAGGGCCGATGGGAAGATACCGATTTCATCCCCGTGCAGGCGGAAGCCCCGGCCTGCCAGTACGTCATGCCGGAACTGGGCCGCGGCGACATGAAAGTCCGCAGCCTCTATAACAACGGCTCGCCGCAGATTGTCGGATCGCTCCCGCCGTTTGCCGAGGTCCGCTCGACGCGCGTGGGTGAAGGCCGCTTTTACAACTGGGACGATCAGAATCAAGGACGTCGCGTGGCTTTCCTCGGGACAAACATCAAGAAGCAGCTCTTCGCTGGACGCTCAGCGGTAGGGGAGACAATCCACATCAACAACATTCCGTACACTGTGATCGGAGTGATGGAAAGCAAGGACCAGAACTCGAGCTACGACGGCTGGGATGTGGATAAGGTCTTCATCCCGTTCAGCTCCATCATGCGGGACTTTCCCGAGAAACCTCCCGGCACAGCGCACACGGTGGACCGCCTGCTCGTGGCGCCCAAATCCCTGGAGTTGCACGAAGACTGCAAATTGCAGGTGCGGCGGGCGCTGGGGCGCATCCACCATTTTGACCCACGCGACAAAGAGGCGGCGCCCATTTGGGACACGGTCGAGAATGCGAAGTCCTTCAAGTTCATGATCGATGGCCTCAAGTATTTTCTGGGCGCCGTGGGCCTGACCACGTTGATGCTCGGCGGCATTGGAGTCATGAACGTCATGCTGGTGGCCGTGCGCGAGCGGACGCGCGAGATCGGCGTGCGCAAGGCCGTGGGAGCAAGCTCCCGGGCCATCCTCAGTCAGTTTTTCATCGAGAGCCTGATTGTGGTTTTCCTGAGTGGCGGCGCGGGTCTGGGGATCGCCTACGGGATCTGCGCGCTGGTGAACTTGGCGCCGATGCCGGCATTCTTTGCTGGACTGCTGCCGACCTGGCATGTGGCGGTTCTGTCTTTTGTCCTGCTGGGGACCATCGCCATCTTGTCGGCGCTCCTTCCGGCGCGCCGCGCCGCGTCGATCGATCCGATCGAGGCGCTGCGCTTCGAGGCAGGCGGTTAGCTCGCTGTCCTTTGTCCTTCGTCCTTCGTCATTCATCCCTCACCGGACAGCGAAGGACTAAGGACGAAGTGCCAAGGACAAACGTCGATGTTCAGAGAAGTCTTGATACAAGCCTGGATCGCGCTGACGCGCAACAAGCTGCGCAGCTTTCTCACGATGCTGGGCATTGTGTGGGGAATCTCCGCCGTGGCCTTGCTGATCGCTTACGGCAACAGTTTCCGCTCTCTCCTCGTCGCCTCGTTCGACGCTTTCGGGAAGGGCGCGATCATCGCCTGGCCAGCGCAGACCAGCGAACAGGCGGGCGGCCAGCGCGCCGGCAAGCAAGTTCACTTCGAGAAGGAAGATGTTGACCAGATCCGCCAGGAAGCCACGCTGGTGAAGACTATCTGCCTGGAGACGGTGCGCTGGCTTCCCATTTCCTACGGCGACCGCATCGCCAACACCGCCATTCGCGGCGTATGCCCCGAGTACGGCGGAATGCGCAACGAAGTCCCCAACGTGGGCCGTTGGATCACACCCGAAGATGTTCTCGAGCGGCGGCGCGTCGTTTTCATGGGAAGCCGCATCCGTGAAAAACTCTTCAGCGGGCGTCCCGCCGTTGGGGAAACGGTCCGCATCAGCGGCATGCGTTTCACTGTCATCGGCACGATGGACATCAAAATTCAGGACAGCAACTACTTTACCAGCGATGACGAGTCCATTTGGATTCCGTACTCGACGGCCGGCGATCTTTGGAACACGCGTTACGGCTCCGTGCTCGTCTTCGAGCCGGTCGCTCCGCCGTTTGAGAAACTGGCGATGCAGCAGGTGCGGGCGACCATCGCCAAGCGGCAGCGCTTTTCGCCCACCGACGAACGCGCCATGATGATGTTTGGCCGGGAACAGTTTCGCCCCATCATTGACGGCATCACGATCGGTCTTCAGGTTCTGCTGACCCTCATCGGCGCGCTGACGCTGGGGATCGGCGGGGTCGGGGTGATGAACATCATGCTGGTTTCGGTGGACGAACGCATCCGGGAAATCGGTTTGCGGCGGGCGCTAGGGGCGCGGCGCCGCCACATCCAGGCACAGTTCCTTTCCGAGGCACTGGTGCTGACGCTGGCCGGCGGCATCGTGGGAATCGGCGTCGCGTATCTCCTCTCCGCGGCCATCGGCACCCTGCCTTTGTATGGAGCCTTTGATGAGGAGTTGGTGGGGCGAGGCGACATTCACCTGTACATCTCCGCGTCCACGCTGGCGGTTTCGACAGCCGTCTTGTTATTGGTAGGTGTCATCAGTGGGATGGTTCCTGCCCTGCGCGCGTCACGGCTTGACCCGGTGGCGGCGCTCCGCTATGAATGAATTTGGAAGGAGGAAGTTTCAAATGAAGCTCAGGATTCGGGATCTCTGGGTGTTTGTTTTCGCCGCCATGTTAACCATGGCGAGCGTGCTCGTGGCGCGTGGCGTCGAAGGCTCGTTTGACCGCACGTTGAAAGTGACCGGCCCGGTCGAGCTCGACATCACGACAGGCTCGGGCAACATCGAAATCCGCACGGGCGACGCCGCGACGGTGCGCGTGCACGGAATCATTCACGTCAGCGACCGCTGGGGCAGCACCCGTGAAGGAGCGGAAAAGAAGGTTCGCTACCTTGAGGACAATCCACCCATCCAGCAAAACGGCAACATCCTTCGCATCGGCCACATCGATGATCCCGAGCTTCGCCGTCACGTCTCGATCAGCTACGCGCTGGAAGTTCCGGTGGAGACGCGGCTGCACTCGGAGACAGGCTCGGGGGATCAAACCATCGCAGGTGTGCGCGGGCCGGTGAAAGCTTCTACAGGTTCCGGCAATATCAAAGTTTCGGGCACCGGAGATGAGACGCGGGTCGACACCGGCTCCGGCGACATTGAACTCAATTCCATCAAGGGTGGCGTGTTTGCTGAAACCGGCAGCGGCAATATTCGGGCCACCGGGGTCGCAGGTGCAATCCGCGCTCACACCGGCAGCGGAGATTTGAGGTTCGAGCAGACCTCCGAGGACCCGGTGAAAGCAGACACGGGCTCGGGGAACGTGGAACTCAGCGGGGTCCGCGGCTCACTGCGCGCCTCAACAGGGAGCGGCGATATCACTGCCCAGGGTGAGCCCCGCGGCGACTGGAAGCTGGACACCGGCTCTGGCAATGTCACGATGCGTGTGCCGTCGTCGGCGAACTTCAGCCTCTACGCCCACACCGGTTCGGGCAGCGTCAACACCAATCTCCCCATTACCATCACCGGTAAAGTCGGCGGGCACGAACTGCGCGGCAAGGTCGGCACCGGCGGCTCGCTGGTCGACGTCGGCACGGGCTCCGGCGATATTCGCATCGAGTAGTTGTCCTCCACCACGGCGCTCTCTGACTCTCCCCGCGCATCTCGCAGCGAAAGGCTCGGGGAGAGTCGGAAGGCGCCGATGTTTCCGCCCGATCTCGTAAACCCCTAAATCTCCCGCCGCCCGGCGATCTGGGGTGGCGCACCTTCCCTCGCTAAGCTGGCTCCCGGCGTGAAGTTGTCATTGCGCGGGAATAAGCCCTGCCCTAGAATCATGCCGCACCGAGCAACGCACAGCGCGGTGCCGTCGAGTGGTCCTGCCGGCATCGCCATGAGTCGAGAACTCCCGAGGGAATCATGAAAACGCCTGTTGCCGCGGCCGCGGCGCTGTTTCTGCTGGGGGGGTTGCTGACTGCCGGGCAAGGAACGCGCCGCTCCGCCCCAGCGGTAAAGGAAAGCCCGGTTTCCGTCAGCCGTTCGGCGACCTTGCGCATTACTATCGCGAGTGACACGGTGGGGATTTTCGCCTACCTCTCGGAGGCCGAAAAGCTGAAGATGTGGTTTCCCGACCAGGCCATCATCGAAGCCCGGCTGGGCGGCAAGTACCATTTTCGCTTCAAGGACGAGGAAGGCGTCTGGACCGGTGTCGTGACGGATTTCATCCGCGGCAACACGCTGGGCTACACTTGGCTGCCGCCGGGCGAAACCGCGGAGACAACCGTGCACTTCAAGCTCTCCCCGCAGAGCGGGCAGACGCTGGTCGAGCTCACTCAAAGCGGGTTCCTGTCGAGTGCCGATCAGGATAAGGCCGTCACGGCCTGGACCTTCTATCTGGAGAATCTCAAATCCGTCATTGAAGAGGGAAGCGACTTGCGGCAAGCCCGGCGCAAAACCACCCGAAAGCCGGTCCGAAAGCGCGGCTGAGACGTCCAAGCCCGCCCCCCAGAGGGCAAGGGACTACTTACCCTTTTACCCCAGCCTCCAACGCTACCTTGCGCAACTCCGCGGCTGCCACCTCAGGCAGCAGCGAGTTGTAATAAACCTCTTTGACGCTGTAGGACTTTGACGTGGTCCGCAGAACGGGCAGGATTTCGAAGTGCCAATGGAAGTCTTCCACCAGCGACTGCCAATGGCCGGTGCGCTCGAACTTGGCCTGGACGTTGGGAGAAGTATGAAGAACCAACTGGTAGGCAGGCGTGACCGCCTCCAGCCGGCGCAGGACAGACTTCAGGAAACGACCCAGGCGAAGCTGCCGTTCCCAGGAAGAAAGGTCTTCCTCGAACGCACAATGGTGTTGCGCCGGCAGGATCCAGGTCTCGTAGGGCACGCGCGAGGCGAAGGGGCAGAACGCCACGAAGAGGTCGTCCCACTCCACCGTCCGCGTTTGCTGGATTAACTCCTGCTTCACGATGTCGCAATACAGGCAGCGCTCCTTGAGTGCGAAGTAGCGCTGCGCCGACCGCAGCTCATAGACAACTCGCCGGGGAATGAAGGGGGTCGCCGTAATCTGCGAGTGGGGATGGTCCATATCCTGTCCTGCCAGTGTTCCCTGGTTGCGGAAAACCGTGACGTAACGGAATCGGCGGTCCTTCTTCAGGTCGCTGATTCTTGAAACATAAGCGCGCAGGATCTGGGCGACATGCTCGTCCGTCTGCTGAGAAAGCGGCTGGTGGTGGTCCGGATGTTCAACCACGATCTCGTGCGCCCCCAGGCTACGCATCTTGTCGTAGATGCCTTCCCCGCGGCGTTGGGCGTCGCCCTCGATGCGGTAGAGCGGCCGTAGGTGAGGCACCACTCGAACCTGCCAGTTGGCCTGGCCGTAAGGGTGTTCGTAAACGGTGCGAGGGGTGAGCGCCTCCTGGCCAGGACAAAGAGGACAGGCGGTTGTCTCCGGCCAAGTGCCTTCCCCATCTTCCTGGATTACCCAGCTCTGGGTAATGGGGTCCTTTCTGAGTTCCATCTTTCCTCCCTATCCCCGCAATGAGAAACAATCCGTCCCGACATCCTCACGGACACACCGGCCCAACAATGCACGCGCCCGGCATGAAGGGGTTGGCCCTCGGCGCCCATTGGATTTGGTCTGCAACCTCGTTTGACCTCGGTCCCGTCCAGGCGTGAGAAATAGTTCGACGACTGAAGCGACGATTCTATATAGCGACGGGGGCATCTGGTTGTCAAGGGGGCATCACCGGGCTGCATTTTGCTTTCACCAGACTGGACCGTATTAACCACTGTCGTCCTCTATTCAACCCCTTGGGCCACCCATTGATGGCAGCCCAACATCTTGGGGTTTTCGGCCTTGGCCTTCACCGAACTATTTGAGATGCAATGGGTTGCGCGTCTTGACGGGGGGAGTATAATGGGCGGAATCGAGAGTTTTGGGGTCAAATGTCGAGCATGGACTTTTGGCGCGCCGGTAGTTGCGGGCAAGAATGATTGGCGTGCCAGGGATGTGCGTCTCTAAGGAGTGCGGGACATGGTGATTCACTGCAAGCATTGCGGCGCCGCGTCGAAGGTGGACGACGCAAAGATGCCGGCGGGGACTTTCCGGATCAAGTGCCACCAGTGTCAGAACATCCTGACGGTGGAGCCGCCCAAGCCCGGCGTCATGCCTCCTCCGATTCGCACTGTGACCCCCATGCCGGCTGAACCCCTGCCCCGGCCGCCCGTCGGCAGGCCGATCACCGCCGCCGGCAGCCTGCGCAGTGTGGCCCGCCCGGCTGAGAAAGCTGCTACCACCGCCGTGATCGTTGCCCCCGAGCCGGAAGTAAAACCCGCGGTGGACCGGACGCACTATCTGCAGAAGATCGACCTGTTCAGTGCCCTTTCTTACGAGGAATGCCAGTCGATCGAGGGCAAGCTGAAGACCCGGGAGTTTCCTCCCAACCACTTGGTGGTGAAGGAAGGCGGGCCCGGCGACTCGATGTTCTTCATCACGAGCGGGGATGTGGAAGTGCGGAAGAAAGATCCCAACACCGGCATCGAGTTTCTCATCACCGAGCTCAAGGCAGGGAGCTGTTTCGGCGAAATGTCCTTGCTGACCGGCAAGCCGCGCGGGGCCTCTGTCACCACCATGCAGCCGACCACGTGCAGCGTGCTGGAGAACGCCGACTTTGAAGAATTGATTCTTCACAACCCCAAGGTCGCCGTGGCGCTCAGTCGCGTCCTCGCCGAGCGTCTGGAAGAATCCAATGAGCAGTCGGGCATCGAGTACGTCAACCTTCGCCGGTTGCAGTTTGACGCGCGCGTCCTGAGCCTGCTGCCCCAGCAGATGCTGGTGCAGCACAAGATCATTCCCGCCGGTTTCTCCAACAACCGCCTCACGCTCGCCATGGTCAATCCCAACAACCTGATCGCGCTCGACGACGTGCGGCGCATCATCAAAGGAGTCATCATCGAGCCGGTAGTGACCTCCGAAGACGACTTCAAGCGCTTCATGACTACCACCTACGCGGAGCTCCTGAAGAAAGAGGAGGAGACCAAGAAGCAGGCCAGAGATCAGGCCGTCGCCTTGATGAAGAGTTCGGGAGGCGAAAGGGCCGCCGCCGAGGTTTCCAAGCTCATGGCCCAGGCCGATACCATGGAGGGTATTCTCGACTCGCTCCAGAACGAGGCGCTGAAAGCCATCGAGGTGCAGGATACGGCGCCCACCGTTGAGAGCGTCACCGACATCTCCAGGTCCGCCGAGGACGCGCCCATCATCCGCATGGCCAATCAGATCCTGGCCTCCGCCATCCAGAAGGGCGCCAGCGACATCCACATCGAGCCGCAGGAGAAGGATCTCATCGTGCGCTTCCGGATTGACGGCACGCTCCAGCAGGCACAGGTGGTGCCCAAGAAAATTCAGATGGCCCTGGTCTCGCGCTTCAAGATTCTCTCCAAGCTCGATATCGCCGAAAAGCGCATGCCGCAGGACGGCCGCATCAGCGTGCGCATGGAAGAGCGCCCCATCGATTTCCGCGTCTCGACCATTCCCTCGAAGTGGGGCGAGAAGATCTGCATGCGCATCCTCGACAAGTCGAACACGCTGCTGGGTCTCGACAAGATGATCCTGCACGAGGAATCGCTGTCCCTGGTGCGCGACATGATTCAGCAGCCTTACGGCATCATCTATGTGACCGGGCCTACCGGCTCCGGCAAGACCACGACGCTCTACAGCGCGCTCGCCGAAATCAACAACCCGGACGTCAACATCTCCACCGCCGAAGATCCCATCGAGTACGACCTGCCGCGCATCAACCAGGTCCAGGCCCACAAGGATATCGGGCTGGACTTTGCCCGCATCCTGCGCGCCTTCCTGCGGCAGGACCCCGACATCATCCTGGTGGGCGAGACGCGTGACAAGGAAACGGCGCACATCGCCGTGGAGGCGGCCCTCACCGGCCACCTGGTCTTCACCACCCTGCACACCAACGACGCGGCGGGCGCCTTCGTCCGCCTGGGAGAAATGGGAATCGAGTCCTTCCTGATTTCCAGCTCCACCGTCGGCGTCATCGCGCAGCGGCTCACCAAGCGCCTCTGCCAGACCTGCAAAGATCCGTACACCGCGGACGAGCTTTCGTTGCAATACATGGGGCTGAAGCCCGCCGGGCCCGTCACCTTCTACAAGCAGAAGGGCTGCGACAAATGCTCTTTCACGGGCTACAAGGGCCGCGTGGGCGTGTACGAAGTCTTGCGCATGAACGCCGAGTTGCGCCGTCTGGTGGCCACCGGCGGCACCGCCGAGGCTATCGCCGAGGTGGCCATCAAGAACGGCATGCGCACTCTGAAGGATTACTCCGTCTGGCTGCTGGAAAAAGGCTGGACCACCATGGAGGAAATCCTCCAGGTGGTTTCCGTCAAGGAGTGACCCCGCGCCTCGGGAGCTTCTTGACCGGCGCGCAAGTTCGAGTTCCAACTTGCGAGACTCGCGTCAGGAGAACGGATCGATGTCCCCTATCATCCGGCTGGTGATTTTCTGCTTCGCGTTGCTCGCGTGCCTACCGGCTAACGCCGAGGACGCGTGGCGGCCCCTCTTCAACGGCAAAGACCTGGGAGGCTGGGAGCACGTCGGCCCGGGCGGTTTCCAGATTGAAGACGGGCTGCTGAAGACCGAGGGCGGGATGGGTCTGCTCTGGTACACGCACGAGAAGTTTGGCAACGTCGTCCTGCGCGTGGTGTACAAAATCTCTCACCCCGAAGATAACTCCGGAGTCTTCATCCGTATCGCCGAACCACCGGCCGACCCTTGGTACGCGGTCCACCACGGGTATGAAGTCCAGATCCTCGAGCGTCCGCCGGAAAGTCTGCCCGACGATGCCTTCCACACCACGGGCGCCATCTACTCCCTCTCGAAATCCGAGGCGCATGTCGGCAAGCCGCCTGGCGAGTGGAATACGATGGAGATCACCCTCGACGGGCCGGACACGATCGTCGCGTTGAATGGCGTGCCAGTGAATCACTATCGGGAGGGCCAGCCGGTTCCGCCCCGCCAGCGGCAGTACGAACCGGAGCGCGGCCCCCGGCCGGATTCCGGCTACGTGGGACTTCAGAACCATCATGCCGGCGCGGTCGTTTATTTCAAGGAGATGAGCGTCCGGCCACTCAAGAAGTAGCAGCCGGAAACCCCGGCAGTCCCGATTCCGGCAGCGCGGGCGTGTGCGGGGATTCTCTCTTCATGCCTCATTTCCTCGGCATCGACGGCGGTGGGACTCGCACCACGGCTTGGCTGGCGGACGAGCGCAAGCGCGTCCTCGGGCGGTCGGTGGCCGGCGCGTCAAACCCTCTCAAGGTGGGCTTTGCGGCCGCCCAGCGTGAAGTCCTCCGCGCCGCGCGCGCCGCCTTCCGGGAAGCGGGCCTGCGCTTCGGCAACCTCGAGGCCGTGTGCGTGGGCCTGGCGGGCGTGGATCGCCCGCAAGTGCATCGCCCGCTCTATGCCTGGCTGCGACGCGTGATTCCGGCGCGCCATCACCTGCTGACCTCCGACGCCGCCATCGCTATGCGCGCCGCGATCGGCGACTCCCCTGGCATCATCGTCATTTCCGGCACCGGCTCAATCTCCTTTGGACGCGACGACCGCGGGCGCGTGCTTCGCTCCGGCGGCTGGGGGGCGCCCCTTGACGACGCGGGCTCGGGCTACGACCTGGGCCGCAAGGCGATTATTGCCGCGTTGCGCGACTACGACGGGCGCGGGCCCTATACGCAACTGACCGCGAAACTCTGCAACGCCCTGAAGATCCCCGATATCACGCGCGTCATCCTCCTGCCACTCACGCCACAGGACATCGCCGCGCTCTTTCCGCTCGTGCTGGCCGCGGCGCGCCGCCGCGACTTCGTGGCGCAGGAGCTTTGCGATGAGGCTGGAAAGGATCTGGCCGACCTCGCCATCGCCTTGCTGAAGCGTTTGGGGTGGCAGCGCCGGATTGTGCCGGTGGTGACGGCGGGGGGAGTCTTCCGCGCCAGCCTGCGCATCCGCCAAGCCTTCAAGCGCCACCTGCGGCGCAAAGCGCCGCAAGCGCGCATCCTCCTGCTCCGCCATCCGCCCGTGGAAGGCGCGCTGGCGCTGGCCCGCGATCTTTGCGGAGAGGAATAGCGGCTTACCTCGCACTGGATCTGCGGGCCTGCCCCTTCACCGGCGCGGGTATTTCAAACCCTGTAAACATGGTCCGCGAAGCGGCCACCCCGCCCCGCGCTGGTTCGCGCCCGCCGCTGAAGCCGGGGGATTCCCGGCTTGATTTGAACCTGCCCAGCGCCTAAGATACAACGCGGTTCAGGGGCCTTCGAAAGAGACGGCTGAGGGTTGGACAACGTGGTCGGAGAAACCATTTCCCATTATCGCGTGCTCGAGAAGCTGGGCGGCGGCGGCATGGGAGTGGTGTACAAAGCCGAAGACTCGAAGCTCGGTCGGCTCGTCGCCCTCCACTTCGGGGGGCTCTAACCTTCCGTCCGTTTCCACGATCCCATGTTGCTTGACGCGGTGTCCGCCCTCGGGGTATCGTAAACGATTGACCCATTGGACAAATTCTTTTTAGGGAGCGATGGCCTTTGAAACGAACCTATCAGCCCAACCGACGGCGTCGGGCCAAGACCCACGGATTCCGCGGGCGCATGCGAACCCCCGGCGGGCGCAACGTCTTGAAACGCCGGCGGCAGAAGGGCCGCCACCGCTTGTCCCCATGATCCCGCCCAGCGGGACGGCCCCGCAGACTTTCCCCAAGGACTCGCGTCTTCTGAGCCGCAGTGACTTTCGGAAAGCTTATGACGAGGGGCAGCGCCGGAGCGCCTCACTATGCGCGGTGTTTTTCCGACCCAACGGACTGGCCCGGACGCGGCTGGGCATTACCACGCCGGCGCGGCTGGGGAAGGCGGTGCTTCGCAACCGCGTCAAGCGTCGCCTGCGGGAAGTCTTCCGGCTGAATCGCGCCGCCATCCCGGCGGGCTGGGACATCGTCTTGAATCCGCGCGCCGCGGCGGCGAAAGCGCCGTTTGCGGCTTTGACGCGCGAAATGCTGCGGCTCTTCCCCACCCAGCCGCCGCCGCGTCCGGAAGGGAATCAAGTTTCATGAAGTCGCTGGCGCTGGGGCTGATTCGTTTTTATCAGGCCAGCCTGTCGCCGGTGCTGCCTTCGTCGTGCCGATACTATCCTTCCTGCTCGGCCTTCGCTCTTGAGGCGGTGGAGAAGTGGGGACTGCGGCAGGGAGTGAGGATGGCATTTCGGCGGCTGCTGCGCTGCCATCCCTGGAGCGGGCACGGCTGCGACCCGGTACCTTAAGGGCAGGTTTCAGGGATCAGGTTTCAGGTGTTAGGGAAGCCGCATTCTTCCCTGGCACCCGACACCTGACACCCGACACCCGAATTAAATGGACGACACCAACAAGCGAGTCCTCATAGCCTTCGCGCTTTCGTTCGCCATCCTGCTGGTGTGGAAGTATGCCTTCCCGCCGCCACCCGAGCCGGTTCCACCCAAGCCGGTTGCTGCCGCGCCGCAGTCTCAACCTTCCACCTCAGCTCAAGCCCCGGGCGCGGCGCAGGCTGCGAGCAAGGGCGCGCCTGCGATATCTGCGCCGCCCGCTCCTGCCGTGGCGCTCCCGGTGCAGCAGGGATCCCTGGCGGAGAAAATCGTCATCGAGAGCGAACTCTACCGCGTGACCTTCTCGACCGAAGGTGGGGTGGTGAAGAGTTGGGTCCTGAAAAAGTTCGCGGACGAGCAGGGCAAGCCGCTCGATGTGGTGAACGGCCCGGCGTGCGAAAAGCTCGGGTTCCCGATGAGCCTTAGCCTGGCCGACCCGGAGTCGAGCAAGAAGTTGAATTCCGCCTTCTTCGTCGCCGCGCCCAGCCGCCCGTCGCTGACCGCTCCCGCCAAACTGGAACTGGTATACAGCGACGGAAAAATCCAGGTGAAGAAGCAACTCGAATTTGGACGCGGCTACGAGGTCCGCGCGGAGGTCAGCGCCTTCGACGGGCAGCGATACCTGCCGGTTGAGGTCGCCTGGGCGAGCGGTTTTGGCGACCCGTCCGTGCTCCCCGCCGACAAGGAGGCTTACAATCACGTTTTCCACGGGATGTCCGAGAAAGTTGAGAGAGTGTCGCAGCAGAAAATTGAAGCCGACCAGACGCTGCCCGGCCCGCTCCATCTGGCGGGGCTGGAGGATCGCTATTTTCTTGCCGCGTTCCTCCCCGACGCTCCTGACCAGGCTGCGCTGCGTTTCGGCCGGCGCACCTGGAATCCCCCCGACTGGAAAGCAAAGGAACCACCCCAAGAGACTTTCGTGAGCCTGAGCGGGCAAGCTTCGAAGCCGCTCGCCTTCCGGCTATTCGTGGGGCCAAAAGATCTGGATGTGCTGCAGGCCGTGAATCCGCCGCTGGATCGTGTGGTGAACTTCGGCTGGTTCGGCTTTGTCGCCAAACCGCTCTTCCTGGCCATGCGCTACATCCACGATCACTGGACCCACAACTTTGGCTGGGCCATCATCCTTCTGACCATCGTCATCAACCTGGCGATGTTTCCCCTCAAGCTGAAAAGCATCCGCTCGGCGCAGGAGATGCAAAAAATCGCGCCCATCGTCAAGGGGATCCAGGACAAGTACAAAGACTACAAGTTCAACGATCCCCGCAAGCAAAAGATGAACCAGGAAATCATGAAGCTGTATAGCGATCACGGGATCAACCCGCTGGGGGGATGCCTGCCCATGCTGCTGCAGCTTCCGTTCCTATACGCTTTCTACAGCGTGCTCTCGGTGTCTATCGAGATGCGCCACGCGCCCTGGTTCCTTTGGATCAAAGACCTTTCGGCGCCGGACCATATGTATATATTGCCTTCTCTGATGATTGCGACGATGTTCATCCTCCAGAAGATGACGCCGGTGGCGACGGCCGACCCCGCCCAGCAGCGCATGATGATGATCATGCCGCTGATTTTTGGCATCATGTTTTTCAAATTCGCTAGCGGGCTGGTGCTTTACTGGCTGACCAGCAACGTGGTGGGCATCGCGCAGCAGGCCTTCATCAACCGCATGATGCCGCTGCCTCAGAAGGCTCCGGGGCCGCAGAAGCATCCGAAGGCAGCAGATTAGGTGGCTATGAACGCAGAACCCGCACCGTCACCCGCTCGGCCGCTCGAAAGTTACCTGGAGGCGATCGAATCGTTGCTCCAGGAGCTGATTCGCGCCGGGCGCTTCGAGCTGAAGGTTACGGTTCGCAAAGCCGCGGCGGTGGAAGGCGATGTGGAAGCGCACGAATATCTGGTCGCTTTCTCGGGCCCCGACTCGGACCTGCTGCTCGAAAAACATGCGGCCCTTCTCGACGCCTTCGAGCACTTGGTCTTGAAGGCGGTTCGCCTGGAGGAAGACCACTTCGGCAAAGTCGGTTTTGACTGCCAGGACTGGCGGCGCTTGCGGGTCGAGGAGCTCAAGCTGACCGCGCAGGTGGCGGCCGAGCGCGTGATCGAGAGCGGCGACCCGTTCACGCTCAACCCCATGAACCCGCGCGAGCGGCGCATCATCCATTTAGCCTTGCGAGATCAATCCCAGGTGCGCACGGTGAGCGAAGGTTTCGGACCCGAGCGCAAGGTCGTCATCCGGCCTGCCGCGCCTCCCGCGCGAAAGCAGTAGCGCCGGGCTTCAGCCCGGCACAGAGGATTCCCGTCCACTGCCGCCCTGGAGGGCGGCGCTACTTCAACTTTCGAGTTTCCCTCATGACCAGCGAAGACACCATCGTGGCCATCGCGACCGCGCCCGGCCGCGGCGGCCTCGGCGTGGTGCGCCTCTCGGGAGACCGCGCCGTCGAGATCGCCACGGGGCTGATCCGATTCTCCAAGCTGCCGCTCGAAACGCAGCGCGCCACGCTCGCCGAACTCTCGGATCCAAAGTCGGGCCGGGTGCTCGATCAGGTTGTCGTCACCTGTTTCCGCCAGCCGCATTCCTACACCGCCGAAGACGTGGTGGAGATTTCCTGCCACGGCGCGCCCGTCGTTCTCAAATACTTGGTGGAACTCTGCCTCGAGCGCGGGGCGCGCGCCGCCGAGCCCGGTGAGTTCACGATGCGCGCTTTCCTGAACGGCCGCATCGATCTGACCCAGGCGGAGGCGATCCGCGACCTCATCGAATCCCGTACGCTCTATCAGGCGCGCGTCGCCGCGCAGCAGATGGAAGGTTCGGTGTCGGCTCGCCTGAAGCCGCACAAGCAGGTTTTGATGGACCTCATCGCGCGGCTCGAAGCCGGGATCGACTTCGCCGAGGATGACGTGGCGGTGATGGATTGGGCGGAAATCCTCTCCCGCCTCGACGCCATCCGCGCCGATCTGGAAAAACTTGTGGAAGGCTACGAGTACGGCCGGATCGTCCGCGAAGGACTGAGCCTCGCCATCGTCGGCCGGCCCAACGTGGGCAAGTCGAGCCTCTTTAATCGCCTCTTGAATGAGGACCGCGCTATCGTCACCGCCACGCCCGGCACGACGCGTGACCTGGTGGCGGAAAGCGCCAGCGTCGGCGGCATTCCGTTGCGTTTCGTCGATACGGCGGGGATTCGCGAAGCTCAGGATGAGGCAGAGCGCCTCGGCGTCGAGAAATCGTTCCAGGCCATCGCCGACTCCGATCTGCGGCTCCTCGTCGTGGATGCGTCGCAACCGTGGACGGAGGAAGACACGCGCTTGCTCGAGAAAGTCCGGCCCTTGGGCGCTCTGCTCGTGGCGTTGAACAAATCGGACCTCACGCCACACGCTTCAATGGCCGGCGTTCGCGATCTGCTTGCGCAAGGTTCCGAGGAATCCGCCACGGTCGTGGATACTGTCGCCACTTCAGCGCTGACGGGTGACGGTCTGGCGCAGCTCCGAGAGAAAATCCTGGCTCTGGCCGCGCCCGCCCACGATTTAGGGAGCGACGACGCGTTTATCACCAACCTTCGCCACCAGCAACTCATCAAGGACTCGCTCGCCGCGCTCGGCCGCGCCCGCCACTCGACCGAACAACGCGTGCCCCACGAGATGGTCCTGCTCGATCTCTACGAAGCCCTGCGCGCCCTCGACATCCTCACCGGCGCGACTCACATCGACGACCTGCTTGACATCATCTTCTCGACCTTCTGCGTGGGGAAGTAGCAACGGCGGGGATCGACTGACTGGCCTTCCTTTTAGGCGATCATCGTTACAGCCCGACCCGTGCCAGGTAGGAATCGAGTTCGCGCACGCGAAGCAGTTTGGAAAGGACTCCAGTGAGGAGGAAACCGACGGCGCTCGCGATCAAGAGCACCAGGAAGGCGCTGCCGGTGGTTTGCCAGCCCAGCCGCGGTTCGAGCCAGACGACAATTCCATAGGACGTTGCGGCGGCGAGACTGGACGCCACCAATAATTTCAGGAAAAAAATCGTCAGGCCGGCCGATTCCGGATTCTGCGTGCGGCGATTCAGAAGGACGAAGAGCACGACCGTGTAAGCGACCACTCCGATGGAACTCGCCAGCGCCAAGCCTAAGTGTTGCATGCGGTGGACCAGCAGCCAGTACACCGGCAGGTTGAGAACTGTGAAGATGGTTCCGGAGACCGCCGGAGTCAGCGTGTCGCGCGTGGCGTAGAAGCCGCGCGCCAGGATGTTCTGCGCGCCCCAGGCAAACATGCTGAGGGAGAAAAACGCCAGCGTCGATGCGGTCGCATCCAGGTCGCGCGCGCTCAGGCGCGTGTGCGAGAAAATCAAATGCACCAGCGGCGAAGCCTGGGCGATGGTCAACGCCGAGACCGGCAATAAGAGCAGAATCACACCTTTCAAGGTTGAATTCAGCGTTCGGTTTAACTCATCGAGTTTCCCTTCCGAATAAAGCTGGGCCAGAATGGGGAACGACGCCACGCCCACCGCCTGCCCCACAACTCCCAGCGGAACGCGCATCAGCGTCTTGGCGTAGCTCAGCCAGGTGATCGATGCTGACTCCAGATAAGATCCGAACCAGCGAATGATCCAGTCGTCGGTGAAGACCAGCGAAAGCGCCAGCATGATGGGGATGGTCAGCTTGACGAAGAGCCGAAAGCCGGGATGCCCCAGGTCGAAGTTCGGTGCGAAGCGCGCTCCGGCCCGCCGTGCGCCGTAGATTTGCAGGAGGAGGTTCCCCGCCAGCGCTCCGGCCACGACGCCCACGGCAAAGCCCGTGATGCCGTACCGCGACGAAAGCAATACGCCGCCCAGAATAATCCCGAGGTTGTAAATCACCGGCGCCAGCGATGGAACGATGAACTGGCCCTTGGCATACTGAACGGCGCTCAGGATGCTGCCCAGGTAGAAGCAGACTTGCGCGGGCAGCATCAGCCGCGTCAGAAAAACTACTTGCGCCTTCTGGTCGGGTTTGAATCCCGGAGCAATCAGCGTGGCCAGCCGCGGGGCGAAGATTTCCCCCAGCACCACCAAGGCAATCAACACGAGGCCCATCACCGTAATCACGGTGGAAAAAACATGCCACCCTTCCTCTTCTTTTTTTTCGGCCGCGTACTGTGCGAAGACGGGAATGAAGGTGAGGCTCAGCGCGCCGCCCGCGACCAGGTAGTTCAGGAAATCGGGAAGCGTAAACGCCGCGTAGTAGGCATCGGTGACGGCGTTCGACCCAATCTGGTGGGCTACCATCCAGTCGCGCAGAAAGCCCAGCACCCGGCTCAGCATCACGCTCGCCATGATGATGCCGGAGGCCAGGGCAATTCGCCGCATGGCGCTGGGGGTCGTCATCGGCGCCATTATCGTTGATTTGCCATCAATTGTAACGGCTTGACTGGAGGGGAAGTTGATGCCCAGAGGGCTTAACTCGCCTCGAAACTAGTGCCGTTCCAACTTATTACGCCTACTCACCCTCACCCATCCGGTTGCGCTAAACTGCCTGCAAGTTCGGGCGATCATTAGCTCCAACAAGTTGGAACGGCACTAGCCCGCGAGCCGCGGCAGGGGAAACCGTTTGCGGCAGGCGCGGCAGCGCACCACCGGCGGCCGAAAGAGGACGCGCTCCCAAAGATACCGCCGGGAGCGGCGATAATCCTTCTGGCCGCACTTCGGACACGCGCCCAGCTCGGGAGTCGCAGACTCCGAGGGTTTGGAATTCGAATGGCGCTCCCCATTTCTTGGAAGGAGTCTATAGTGGTGGCAGCGCGAACAGATGCGTAACCGATAGCCAAACATCTTTGCTATCGAGTACATAAGACCATGACCAACCGTCTCGGTCTTCTCCGCGCCGCATTTTTTGCAGGGGGTAGCCATAAAACCACAACCTAAGAATAGAATAACGAAACAATTGAGATGGCGCAAGGCACGCTATGCCGCGCTCGTGGATGAGCCGCTGGGAGGAAACTGATTGACTTTGCCGTAATTTGCCGTTATTGTCCGCCTGTTGCCGTTCTTTGCCTTTCGTGGAAAACCAGATGTCTCAATGGCTCACAATCGAGGAGCTATCAAAGCACATAAAGAAACCGACCTCGACCCTCTACAAATCAGTTCCCCGTGGCAGTCCGCCAGGGCATAAGCTGGGCCGCAGCTGGAGATTCGACCGCGAGGAGGTGGATCGGTGGCTAAAGTCGCAGATACCCGAAACGCCGCAGCGCCCAAGACGGCGACCGCGCAATTGATGGCGGAAATCGGTCTGGCCGCTCAATCCTCCGAGCCGGTGTCAGGCCTCACGCACAACTTCTACCGGTATCCTGCCAGGTTCTCTCCGACCTTCGCAAGAGCCGTGATCCGGGCCTTTACCCAACGTGG
>CAZTHM010000022.1:0-18398 GCA_964613505.1 uncultured Acidobacteriota bacterium
GAAGCCGTCGTCGAGGAAGGGGGACAGATCTATTTCGTCCACGCGGGCGAAACTTTCGCGGACAAATTCAAGGTCCTGACGATCTCGCGCGACGAAGTCCAGGTGGCAAACCTGGGTGCTGGGGACTGGGTGCTGGGCACTGGGGATGCCGGAGAAGGAATCAGTTCGTCAGCCGACGGACAGGATTCAGGAGTCAGAAGGCAGCAGGCACAAGTTGAAAGTCGAAAGTTGAACGTTGAAAGGCGCGCTCCAGAAGGAATTCAGTCCGTCAGCCGACGGACAGAAGTCAGAAGTCAGAATAAGGCGAAGGTGGAGATAGCGTCGGGGGTCCTGATTCGGGGCGGTTCGGAATCGTCAGCCAGGGGCTGTGAACCGTCGACT
This sequence comes from uncultured Acidobacteriota bacterium, assembly GCA_964613505.1. GTDB lineage: Bacteria > Acidobacteriota > Terriglobia > UBA7540 > UBA7540 > CAZTHM01. Next base: position 382 of record CAZTHM010000022.1, read on the forward strand.
GTCAACTGTGAAACTGCCCCTCCTGACTCCGGACTCCGGACACCAGACCCACCGACCCAGCTTGGTTTTGTGAAGCGGTCGAATGGCCGAGTCGAAACCATCGTCGCCGACGGCGAGCACGTTCGGCTGGTGCGAGGAGAACCCACGCTTTTGGCCGGCGTCGGGACTCGGGACTCGCGACCCGCGACGCGGGACTCGGGAATGGAACCCGACAGTCAGGAGAATCCACTTGATAGTCGAAATTTGCCAGTCAAAAGGCGAAAGTTGAATGTTGAAAGCACGATGACGGAGGTAAATTTGTCGCGGGCCCAGAGGCCCAAGGCGACAGTTGGCGAAGGAACCAAATTCGGGCTGCCGGACACCCTTCAGCCGGAGGCGCTGGGGCATTTTGACCGCAATCCTACTCGCTATCTTGATTTAAGGGATGACTTGAGACCCCAGACGGAGACCATCGCCAATCAGGCGGCAGATGAACTCTGGGAGGCGACGTCTGACGAGTCGGCGATCCAACCGCCAGAAATTCCTGACACCCCAGGTTCCGGCCCGCCGATACCTCACCAGATCGGCTATATCGAGCGTGTGGTGGGCCAAGCCGAGGCCATCGTGGCCGTGGGTAAGGAAGTGCATTTTGTCCGGGAAGGCGACATTTTCGCCGACCGCTTCCGGGCGCTGAGCGTCTCGCCGTCCTGGGTCGAGATCGAGGAACTGCCCCTTGGGCGTAGAGCGTCTCCCGAGGTCTTCCTGAGTCTTGGACCGGCTCTGCCGGACACGCCCGAGCCGAGAGGCCCGTCCTCCCACTCACCGCCTGGGCGTGACGCCAACGGGGCAAGAGGGACTGACTTGGCGACCGGTCCCAGGCCGCCCGGCGAGAGGGTACTGCCGAAAACGCTGCGGCCGCCTCCGGGCGCGGCACTTGGAAGATTCGTTCCAGCCGCAGTGCAGGCGAGTCCTCGCGCCGGGCCTGTCGATGCGGGTTTGGGACCTCCTGCGGAGAGAATCACACTCAAGCCGGTCGGATTTGCTGTGAAGGGCGACGGGGAAACCGTCGCCTTTGTCGCCGTCGAGGGAGAAGTGTTTCTGGTGCGGGAGGGCGAAAAGTTCGCCGGCCGCTACAAAGTCCTGCGCGTGACCGCCACGGCCGTTGAAATCACGCCGGAGGCACTCCACGGCGCTCCAGAAGTCGCTCGGCGGTCTTTCGGCAGCTCGGCAGGCAAACCCACTGCACCAACTGCATCTAACGACAATGGACTGATTTCGCTCGATTTAACTACCTCGGCAAGGATTGGAATCCCGGACTTCGTGGGCACGACCTCCTCCGGCGTTTCGTTTGGGTACGGCGAGGGGTCCCCGAGCGGACCTGAGCTCTCTGGAGGGGGCTTGCACTCGCAGGCGTGGATGCTCGATAATCCTGGTAATCGACACTAGCAGAGGACATACGATGTTGGGTAAAGGACTCCGTGGTCTGGCGGTGGTCGTGGTGGGGGGATTGGTGTGTTTGGGCTGCGGTGGGGGAAGCAGCGCCTACCGGGAAGCTCGGAAGGCTGAGTTGCGCAAGGATTGGGATACTGCCCTGGTCAAATACGGAAAAGCCCTTCAATCTGAGCCGGAAAACGCCAAGTACCTCATCCATGAGAAGCTGGTGCGCACTCAGGCGGGGATCTTGCACGTCAAGCAGGGAAGGCGGCTACTGGCCGGGGGGCGGGCCGACGAGGCGGCAGGGGAGTTCCAAAAGGCCGCCAACATCGACCCCACCAATGAGGCGGCGGCCCAGGAGTTGAGCCGACTCTTAGCACGGCAGGCGGTCGAAAAGAAGGCTCGAGAAGAAGCCCTCCAGCAGAACCTCAAGGCGCGTGACCAGGCGGCGACTTCTACCGGGGTCAAGCTAAAGGCTTTATCTCCTGAGCCTTTGGCGCGCTTCCGCATCTCCGCAGACGCCAAGAGAGTTTACGAGACTTTGGGGAAACTGGCCGAATTGAACGTGGCCTTTACGTCGGACTTCCAACCCAAAAACGTCTCGGTTGACCTTTCCAATATCAAGATCGCGGATGCCCTTAGAGTTGTCTCGTTTCAGACCAAAACATTCTGGCGGGCCATCACGCCGAACACGATCCTGGTGGTGCCTGATACGCCTACCAACCGCAGGGACTACGAAGAAGAAGTCCTAAAGACTATTTACATCACCAACCCTTTGGCAGCGGCTGACCGGACGGCGATTACAACGGCGCTCAAGCAGGTTTTGGGCTTGCAAAGGATTGTTGATAATCCGGATTCCAACGCCATCATCATCCGCGATACGCCGGCGAAAGTGGCGGCGGCGGAAAGGATGATCCGTGACCTCGACCGCGGCAAGGCGGAGATCCTCCTGGAGGTCACCGTAGTCGAAGCCGACCGCGACCGGGTGCGCGAATTGGGGCTTACGTTGGCGACCGTCAACCCAGCAACGGGAACCATCACGGCAGGGCTCCAGGGCGCCGTCGTATTCGCTCCCGGCACGACGGATGCTGACAAGCCCAAGACGGGCATCGGCCTGGGAGGCATCAGCTACCGCAACTACGCGGTTGTGCTTCCCAGCGCCACTGCCAGCGCCGTAATGAATGATTCGAGCACGCACGTTTTGCAGAACCCCCAGGTTCGCGTCACGGACGGCCAGACGGCCAAGCTGCGGATTGGAACGCGAATCCCGTACGCGACGGGAAGCTTCCTGCCTTCATTCGGCGGCGGGGCGACAGGAGGCACAGGCGGCGGAATTGGCCTGCTCGCCAGCACGCAGTTTCAATACCAGGACGTGGGCGTGAACCTGGACATCACGCCTCGCCTGATGGCCAACGGCGAAGTGAGCCTGCACGCTTCCATCGAAATCTCGTCTCTCGGCGCTCCCATCTCCGTCGGAGGTCTCAGCCAGCCGACCTTCGGGCAGCGCAAGATCGAGCACGACATCCGGCTCAAGGAAGGCGAGGTGAACCTGCTGGGCGGATTGATCCAGACGACGGAAACCATGACTACTGCGGGCGTCCCCGGCCTTGGCCAGATTCCTATCCTCAAGTATTTCTTCTCGTCAACGAAGCGGGAGCGGATCGAGACTGAGGTTCTGGTGATGCTCACCCCGCGGGTGATTCGCTTGCCCGAAGTGCCGGAAGAGAGCGGAGCGGAAGTGGCGGTGACGGGGGGTGAGTCGCGTCCGGCCGGAACCATGCCGCCCCCGGCCGACGTCACGCCGCAGCCGCCCACGACACCCGACGCGATTCCGGAGACACCGGGTCAGCCGCCGCAATGAGAACCAGGGCTTTGCAGCAAGTCGGGAGATCGAATCCGGGCCGCGGGTTTACTCTGGTTGAGCTGATCGTGGCCATCACGATCCTGCTCCTCCTCACCACCATGGCCCTGCCGCTGGCGCGTGTGCAGGTGCAGCGCGCCCACGAAGTGGAACTCCACCAGGCGCTGCGGGATCTTCGTCAGGCCATCGACCGCTACAAAGACTTCTCCGACCGTGGCATGATCCCGCTCAAGGGTGAAAGCTTTGGCTATCCTCCCGACCTCGAAACTCTGGTGAAGGGCGTGCCCCTGAAGGGTTCGGCTACGGCCAAGTATAAATTCCTGCGGCGGATTCCGGTGGACCCCATGACCGGCTCGACGGAGTGGGGGCTGCGCTCCATGCAGGATGATCCCGATTCGCGCAGTTGGAGCGGCAACAACATCTTCGACGTCTACTCGAAGGGCCAGGGAACGGCCCTGGATGGAACGAGGTATGCGGATTGGTAATGACGAAGGGATCGAGGCTGGGCTGAAGGACAGTTCGCATCGTCCTGGGGCCGCGGTCCGTGGTCCATTGCCAAGGACAAAGGACGAAGGACAAAGGACCCAGGAGGAACGGCGAAGGACGAAGGACGAACGTGCCGCGGGCTTCACGCTGATCGAACTCATGGTGGTGATTACGCTGATTATTATTCTGGCGTCCGCCATCTTTCCCACTTTCGAGGTCGCGGTTCGCCGGGGGCGTGAAGCGGTGTTGCGCGATGACCTCTTTACGATGCGCAAGCTGATTGACCAATATACTCTCGACAAGCAGCGTCCGCCGCAATCGCTGGAGGAATTGGTGGAGGCGGGGTACTTGCGTGGCGGCGTTCCGGTGGACCCGATTACGCGCTCCAATGAGACTTGGCAGGTGGATATTGAGGACGTGGTCGTGAGCGCCAGCCAGGCCGTGCCCGGCATCGTCGACGTGCACAGCGGATCCGATGAGATTTCGCTCGACGAAACGCCGTATAACGCGTGGTGAGAAGAGCAGTGGGAAGTGAACAGTGAACAGTGGACAGCGAAGTACCGCCGGAGCATAACGGGACAGAACAACGCAATCCTGGTGGGGCGTTTTTGCTGTTCACTGTCCACTAACCACTGTCAACTGAAGTATGGAATTCAGCTGCAAACTCGGCACGGAAGGGGGGCGCGTTCTGACCCAAACCGAAGAGGCGGGCTCGGAGCCGGAACTTCGCCAGCGCCTGGCCCAGCAGGGCTTCTTCATCTTCTCGGTTCAGCCCAAGCAAGGGCTGCGCGCCCGAGTCCACGGCCTGCGGAAGGGCCGGATTCGCGCCGATGACTTCCTGATTTTCAACCAGCAGTTCTTGACCCTTTCCAAATCCGGCCTGCCGCTGCAGAAATCGCTCGACATGCTGGCCCGCCAGACGCGCAGCGAGGACTTGCGCGCCGCCCTCGAAGACGTCCGCGAGCGCGTGCGTTCCGGCGCCCTGCTTTCGGAAGCCTTCGAAGCGCTGGGCAAGTTCCCCAAGATCTATTCCGCGACGTTGCGCGCCGGCGAGCGCAGCGGCAGCCTGGACCGCGTCCTGGCGCAGTACCTCAGCTACCAGAAAACCACGCGCACTTTTCGCAAAAAGTTCCTGGCCGCGCTCATCTACCCGGCGTTTCTGGTCGTCTTTCTGGGCGGGTTGATTTCCTTCGTCATCACTTTCATTGTTCCAGAATTCGCGAAGCTCTATTCCGAGTTAAACGTTCAGTTGCCCCCCCTGACGCAGTTCATGATTCAGTTCTCCCTGGGCGTTAAGCGCTTGGGCGCATTTGTGCTGGCTGGGATCTTCGGCCTGGTGCTGCTCGCGCGCGCGGCTTGGCAATCGCCTCGTACCCGCCTGGCGTGGGACAAGCTGCGCTTCCGCCTGCCGGTGATCGGTAAACTGCTGCTCAAATTTTCCGTCGCCGAGTTCGCACGGACGATGGGCACCCTGCTGCAGGGCGGAATTCCCATTGTGTCGGCGCTCGAAACCGCCAAGGAATCCGTGACCAGCCCGCTGCTTTCCCAGGCCATTGGCCGGGCGCAGGCGGAGGTGACGACCGGCCGTTCGCTCAGCCTCAGCCTGAAGAATACGGGCTTCTTTCCCCCCATCGCCCTGGACATGCTCGAAGTGGGCGAGGCCACGGGCGCCCTGCCCACCATGCTGGAGGCTTTGGCGGAGTTCTTTGAGGAAGACGTCAATATTGATCTCGCGACGCTGGTGGCGCTGGTCGATCCGTTGATGATCGCTTCCATCGCCATCGTCGTGGCGTTTGTGCTGGTGGCGTTCTATCTGCCATTGTTTTCCATGGCGGCGCAGGTACACTGATTGGAGCGCCCCGGTTCATCGGGGCAGTTGCTGATTGTAGCGGCGACCTTCAGGTCGGCATCTGCCGGGCTAAAGCCCGGCTCTACAGCAGCGCGGCGCAATTAAGGTGATTGACAATGATCGAGGCAACTCCCGAGCTGCAAGCCGAAATGCAGAACGCCCAACGCCTGGCGGAGCGCTACCAGTTCGATTTCGTGGACTTGCGCGATTGCCGTCCTGACATGGACTTGTTGCGCTCGATCCCGCTCGAGGTGATGCTGCGTTACGAATTTCTTCCCCTGGAGATGCGCGACGAGCAACTGGTCGTGGCGGTGAGCGATCCCACCGACCTGACGCGCCTGGACGAGTTGGAAATGAAGCTCGACCGGCGTCTGATCATTCACGTCGCGGCCGCGACGCAGGTCCGGGATTTTCTGAGGAAGACGGAACCTTCTCAGCGCGTCCTGGAAGAAGCCACCGAGGAATTTCGGCTGGACGTGATTCGCGACGAGGAGGGCGCGGAGGAAGGCCTTTCGCTCGAACACTTGGTGGAAGAACGCGCCGCCAGCCCCATGATCCGCCTGGTGGACTCGATCATCTTTGCGGGACTGGAGCGGCGCGCCAGTGACGTCCACATCGAAAGCCGCGACAACTCCGTGGTGGTGAAGTACCGGATTGACGGCGTCCTCCAGCAGGCCATGGCGCCGCTGGCGCGCGAGTTTCAGTCCAACCTCATCACGCGCATTAAAGTGATGGCGGAACTCGACATCGCCGAGCGCCGCGTGCCGCAGGACGGGCGTTTCCGCGTGCGCTATCGCGGCCGGCCCATCGACTTCCGCGTTTCGATCATGCCCTCCATCCACGGCGAAGACGCGGTGCTCCGCATCCTGGACAAGGAATCGCTGCACGAGAAATTCCGGCAGTTGCGGCTCGACGTGCTGGGGCTCGCCGACCGCGAGATCAAGCGGCTGCGGCGCTTCATCCGCGAACCCTACGGCATGGTGCTCGTCACCGGGCCCACCGGCAGCGGCAAAACGACCACGCTCTACGCGGCGCTTTCCGAAATCAAGAGCGACGAAGACAAGATCATCACCATCGAGGACCCCGTCGAATACCAGCTCCGTGGCATCACGCAAATTCCCGTCAACGAGAAGAAAGGGCTGACGTTTGCGCGCGGTCTGCGCTCCATCCTGCGCCACGATCCGGACAAGATCATGGTGGGCGAAATCCGCGACAACGAGACGGCGCAAATCGCCATCCAGTCGGCGCTCACCGGCCACCTGGTTTTCACCACGGTTCATGCCAACAACGTCGTGGACGTTCTGGGCCGCTTCCTCAATATGGGCGTCGAGCCTTACAACTTCGTTTCGGCGCTGAATTGCATTCTGGCCCAGCGGCTGGTGCGAACCATCTGCGACGCCTGCAAACGCCGCGCGGAAGTTCCGCTGGAATTGCTCGATGAATCGGGCCTGGACCGCAACGTCTGGAGCGAAGTACCCTTCTATGAGGGCGCGGGCTGCGAGCGCTGCAGTCAGACGGGCTTCCGCGGCCGCACCGCCATTGGCGAACTGCTGGCGCTTTCCGACCGCGTCCGGGAGCTGATTCTCGACAAGCGGCCCTCGTCGGAAATCAAGCGCGTAGCCAAATTGGAAGGCATGATAACCTTGCGCGAGACGGCGCTCGAAAAGGTCCAGCAGGGACTCACGACCCTGAAAGAAGTCAACAAGGTCACGTTTGTCGAGTAAACGCGCGGGGCGCGCGCCACCATGAATTGGGACTTCCTTAAGAAGCGGATCATTCTCGGACACGGCAGCAGCGTGGCGCGTTTCACCATGCCTACGGTGGTGTTTGAGACTGAGCCGGGATTTGTACTGGGGGCGCGGCTGGAAAGCACCTCCCGGCAGGCACGGCGCCTGAGCCGCGTCGGCGTTCGGCGCTTGGAGCCCGGTGCGCTCGAGCCTCACGCGGGCAAACCCAACATCACAAATTCTGCAGAATTGCGCCGCGCCCTCAGCGAGGTCACGGAAACAATCGGCAATGAGTCCGGCCGTTTCGGCCTGGTCGTTCCCGACGGCGCGGTGCGCGTCTCGATCCTTAGCTTCGAAACGCTTCCCGATAATGCCGCGGAAACCGAAACCCTGGTGCGCTGGAAGATGCGCGACAAGTTGCCGTTCGCTCCTGAGGAAGCCAGGATCTCGATTCAACTTCTGGGGCGCGAGCCGGGCCACGTGGAAGTCCTGGCCGTGGCCGCCCGGGGAGCAGTGCTGTCGGAATATGAGTCAGCCATCGAAGCCGCCAATGGCGGCATGGCGCTCCTCCTTCCTGCGACGGTTACGCTGCTGCCGCTGTTGCCCGAAAACGAGGCGCGCGGCCAGCTCCTTATGCACGTCTGCTCCCGCTGGATGACCAGCGTGGTGGTGGTGGGCTCGCGGCCTTGTTACTGGAGGACGCGGGAATTGGACACTACCACGCCGGAAGAGACAGCGCGCGAGGTGGCCGGAGAAGCGGCGCGCATTCTTGCCAGCACGCGCGACCGATTGCACGCCGACTTGGGGCGTGCCTGGCTTTGCGCCCGGCCGGCGGCCGGCGCGGAAATGACCGCTGCCGTCTCTGCCGCGGTTTCGCACGAGGTCGAAGTCTTGGCGCCGCGGTCGGACCTCGGGGCTGGCCTCTCTCCCGAGGAGCGCACGCTCTTCGGCCAGTTCGGAGCGACGGTGGCGGGAATCATTTCGAACTCCGGGTAGAACCGATGAAGATCAGCCTCAACCTCGCGATTGCTGCCAGCCGGCGCGAACGTTATGCGCTGGCGTGGGCCATCCCAACCGGTGTGCTCGCGGCCGCGGGCCTGGTGTGGTTGAGTATCTTTGCCCTGAGAAACTTCCGCGAATACCGCAGCGCGCACCAGGCGCTCGTCGGGCTCCAGCAGGTTGAGACGAAATTGCGCGAGCACGAAGCGGCGCTGAAAAAGGATCTCGAGCGCCCGCAGCTCCACGCGATGTTTCGCCAGGCGCAGTTTGTGAACGGCGTGATTGACCAGAAACAATTCTCGCTTGCCGAGCTGGCGCAGAAGGTAACAAAGCTTCTCCCCGGCCAGGCCCGCCTGGACGCGTTGGCATTGACGCACTCGGGAAAGAATCCTGCGGTGCGCCTGTCGGTGGCTGGGAACAGCGATGAGGACATCGAGAAATTCCTGGAGAATCTCGAAGACTCTTCCGACTTTACGGATGTATCGGTGCTCAGCCAGGGAGTGGCGGCGGAGGCCGAGGAAGGCGGCGGCAAGGCGCCGCTCACGGTGGTCTGCACGGCGCGTTATGTGGGCGGAGCAGCGCCTTGAGGCGCGATTACGAATCATGAGCAAGGGTCGACGGAAAACCATCGTTCGGATCGTTGAGGGTACGGCGCTCGCGCTGGTACTGCTCGACCTGACGCTCTATTTGGCTCTCGTGCGGCCGCTTCGGACGATGCGAACTGAGGCAGAGGCCAGCCACACAGCGGCGCGCAAACGGTTGCGCGACCTCGAGGCGCGCGCGGCGCGGCTGGAGAAGTATCAAGCCGCGGTGCCCGAGGCGGAAGGTGAGCTTTCCGATTTCCTCAAAGAACATCTGCCCGCGCGGCGCCAGGGATTCTCCCGTGCCGTGCGGATGGTGAGGGAACTGACAGACAAATCCAGCCTGCACTTGGCGAGCGTCTCCTACAAATTGCAGTCCTCCAAGAACGAGCCTTTCGAGCGGCTGGCCGTGCAGGTGGACGTGGAAGGGTCCTATTCCAACCTGATCAATTTCGCACACACTCTCGAAACTTCGAGCGATCTGATTGTCTTGCGGGATTTCAGCTTTGAGCCTACGGAGGGGCGTGGATTGGCGCTGCAATTGGCCGCCGACCTTTACTTGAAACCATGAAGACGGGCGGCCAATTCGAGAAATGGGTGGCTGGATTCTTGGCCGTGGTGTGCGTGGCCCTCGTCCTGAACATGGTCTTCCGAAGTGGCGCGAAGGCAGGCGGTTCACGTCCACCCGCCCGCACTGCACCGCCAGCGGCCCAGCCGCGCGCCGGACCGGCACCGGCACGAAGTTCGGATGAGCTGGCTCGCTATGACCCGAGGGTGCGGTTGGATATGCTCGAAGAGATCCAAAAGCGGCCGCTGCCTAAGCTATCGCGCAACCCGTTTGAGTTTGAGGCGCTCGCGGCGCCGCCCCCGAAGCCGGGACCCGGTCCCCAGCCTGTCCCCGCACCGCCGCCCAAGCCTCCACCGCCGCCGCTGAAAGTCGTCGGCGTAACCCAGAAGGCCGGGGGAGTCAACGAGGCGATCGTCTCCGACGACCAGGAAATCTACATCGTTCATGAGGGCGAGACCTTCGCCAAACGCTTCCGGGTGCGCAAGATTACGCCCACGCAAGTCGAGATCGATGACGAAACGACCCATGACACGATCCGTCTCCCCATCGCTCCGTGAGCCAGGAACGCGCGGCGGATTCCCTGCGACAAATCTCCGCGGCTATGCGTTGCTGGTTATCATGATGCTGACGCTGCTCATCCTGATCTCCCTTACCGCCGCTTTGCCGAGCGTCTACACGGCCGGCATGCGCGAGCGGGAAGAAGAACTCCTGTTTCGCGGCAACGAATACGCGCACGCCATCGCCCTCTTCCGCCGCCAGTTTCGCCGCTATCCGACTTCCGTTAAGGAGTTGCTGGAAACGAACGGCATCCATTTTCTGCGCCGCGAATATTCCGACCCCATGACGAAAAAGGGGAAGTGGCGGTTCATTCACGCCGACGCCGCCGGAGTGCCGTTGGACTCTCGAACCCTGGCGCGGCCCAAACCGCCTTCCGCGTTTGGCTCAGACAGCGCCTTCTCCCAGGAGAAAAAGGAAACCCCTCCCCCCACGGGAAAGGTCGGACGCTTCGAATCGGGCGAAGAAGGTCAACCAAAAGAGACTTCCGCCTTCTTCGGCGAAGGCAAGGGGGTGCAGGGAGCGTTTATTATTGGCGTGGCGAGTATGAGCAACAAGCAGTCTATCCGCGTCTGGAATAACAAGACGCGTTACAGCGATTGGGAATTCCTGGGCGTCGAGACGGCCTCCGGCGGCATGATGCCAGGACAGATAAACCCGCCCTCCGGTGGAGGCCAGCAACCCTCATCCATTTTCGGTCCCGGCGGCACAGGAGGCCGTGGTTTCCCCACCCTGCCGCCTCTTACCGGCCCCTCCGAGTCGCAATAAGCCAAACAAACCCTGACATCGCCGGACCGGCGCTCTGCCGGCGGAGGGCTTCCGCACTTGCTCCAGTTGTTGCTCCGGGATTTAGTTAGGGACTCTGAACCGCGCCTTGCCGGCCGCGGCGGCAGATCTGGCGAGCGGCAGGGGGATTTCCGCCGGCAGGTGATGCGACTTGGTCGCTCGCCGATGATCGGCCAGGACGGCCAGCAGGGAAGTCCGTTCTACCTTGTCGCAATGCACCGTGCACAGCGACAGCGCCCCGAGCGAGCGGGCGAAATCATGGATGCGGCGCTGGTGCTCGAAGATCGTCCCCGGGTGAGTTCCGTTGGCATACGCCCACGACCAGTCGGTTACCCAACGCATGACGGAGACGGTACGGCGGAGAGGGCCTCGCTGCAGGATCTTTTCGGGGTCGGAAATTTGTGACAGGCAATCCGGCGCGGTCAGGAAAATCAAGCGGCTGTTGCGGAGCAGAATTTCCGCCCGAAGACCATACTCAGTGAGGTGGCTCGCCAACTCCTTCAGGCAAGTGGGGCCGGCCACCACTACAACTTGTTGGCCTATTTCGAGTCCAGAGATGACGAACTGAAGGACTTCACCCGGCGCCTTGTCTTTTCGAACCACCAAACGACATGCACATTCGAACGGCGTCGCGCCGCTCACCACGCTCAAGTTTTGACCCATGGGATGTATGTTGACCAAAACCGTGTCCCGTGTCAACAGCCCTTACGGAATAAATGCAGGCGCGCCGCAGGCCTTCCTGGGCTTTCGCCTTGTTTTCGCTTTACAATTCGATTCGAGCTTGGCCTCGATTTGGCGAGCCGTGGGAGCTTCAGAGGGGCCGCTTGGTTCGTTGCGGCGAATACTTCGTGAGTTCCTGGATGAACTCGCGGGCCGCCGCGGGGACTTCCCCCTTCCCTTCGATGAGGAGTTCCCGAGCTTCGACCTCGCGGTGATACAAATTGCGATTGCCCTCCCGGTCCTGCATCAATACGGCGCCCTTCAGCTCCGCGCCCGCGAAAACGCCCCGGCTGCGAGAGTAGGTTAGAATCTTGGCGTTCATCATGGCGTCGGTTTCCGCTGTCACCGCGCGGCCGACCGGTCCCGCCGCGGCCGAGAGATCGCCCCCCAGCGTGAATTTGTCTTGCAGTAGCCGATCCACGCCGGAAGGATTCATCACCAGCATCAAAACGTCCACCGCCGCGCCGCCAATTTGCGCTCCAAAACTCCCGCCCCCCATCGTGACCATGGAAGGCGGACCCCACGGTCCCGCCCCTCCGGCTTTGCGACAGGAAACCACACCCTTGCCGTAGCGTCCGCCGAAAACGAATCCACCCTTTTTCATGGATGGGATCACGACCACGCAATGGGCGCGATCAATCAAGTCCTTGGGAACACTGCGATCCGGGGCGTTCAAGATCTCTCCAAACACCTCCGCCGCCCGGTCCAGGCGCTCGGCTTCTTTGGTCTGCGGCGCCGGTGGTGGCGTGGTTTGTCCCGCCGCAAGAGACGCGACAAGAAAGCAGGTGAAAAGCCATGAGGTGAAATTGATGGGCACAGTCGTTTGCTCCGGGATCTGAGGTTCGTGGCGCTTTACTCAAACGCGTCACGCATGGCTAAGGGGCATCCAGCACCACGGCAAAACTCGCATGGCATTCATTCGCCGGGTCGTGCATCACCGACTTGGTTCTCTCCCCATGCCGGATCTTGAACTCCAGGATTTTTTTGACTTTCTCTGGGAGACCTTCGATCCGCGCTTTGCCGTCGCTGTCGGTTCCGATTTCGAGGTCGGATTTCCTTTTGTTCATAAATCCATAAACGATTGTTACACGAATTTTGGCGTCGTAGACCGGCTTGCTGGCGCTGTCGGTCACCGTGAAATCAGCCGAGCAGGGTCCGAGCTCTCCCTTGACGACGGGCGCGTCGGCGGCTGCACAGGGGATCAGCCCGTATGCAACCATGAACAACACGGCGCCGAAGATTCTGAGCGAATCAGCAAAGTCTTGTTGTGATCGGTGTTCCTTTCGGCGTGGCAAGCTTTTTGCGATTGAATCGGAATGGCTGCCCATCATTCAACTCCTCTCAACGCGGGAACAGACAGAGAGCATTATAAGTCGGCACAACCTATTGGCGTCAACCGGTGCTTACAGCCGCTGGCGTGGCCAGGGGGGAAGGGAACTGGCGAGGGAGAATTCCCAAGTCCCGCCGGGAGCGAAAGCCCGGCGAGACTGGCTGGGGATGAAGCAAGCGGCAGGCTGGTTCTACGGCGTCGCGGCCAGCGCCGCGTCCGCCTGGACGAGGCCCGCGCCCACCGGGTCACAGGGCTTGCCGTTGCAGTCCGTGTCCCAGGCGGGGTTGAAAAATGTTCCGAAGAGGAAAGGTTCCAGGACTCCCGTCCGGCTGTCGTTTCCGGCCATGGGAAGAGCCGTGGACTTGAGAATTGTCTCCACTGTACCCTGAACGAGAGAAGGGTTCTTCTCAAGCATTAGCGCCGCCACGCCGGCCGTGAGAGGAGTCGAGAAGCTGGTTCCAGCCCAGAAAAAGAAACCGGCGTTGGGGCCGTGCGAGCCGGGCGCGACGGACCAAATCCCCGGCGCGAGCACGTCGAGTTCCTGCGGGTCAGTCCCAAATGCCACGCCGAGAGAGGGGATCGCGCGGCTGCTGAAACCCGGCACGTAGGCCTGAGTCTCTTCGGAGTCCCCACTCCCATCCGGATCGTTTCCGACATCCTGGTTCCACCAGAAGCCGGTGTTCGGGGCGGCGGGAGTGCCAGGAAGAAACTGTTGGGTCCATCCCACGGCGCCCGCAGAGATGACTTCCGGGTACGCGGCGGGCCAGCCCATGCCATGTTCGCCTTGATTGCCCGCCGAGGTGACCACGACCACACCCGCGCCGATGGCATCGTCAATGGCCACGCGCTCGAGGTGGCCCGGCGAGCCGCCGCCGATGCTCATGCTCACGACCATGGGGCTCAAACCGCTTTCCTTCAGGCCTGTAACATATGCAAAAGCGGCAATGATGCGCGAGCTCCACGTAAACGCCTCACCGTTGGGGAAGACTTTCAGCGGAATGATCTTCGCGCCCGGCGCCACGCCGTCCACGACGCGCGCCCCGATCTTAAACCCGATGATGTGGGAGGCGGTCGCCAGCCCGTGACTGTTGGTATCGCGCTCCCAGAGATTCGTGGGGTTCGAGATGTTGAACTCGTCCGGGGGCACGAAGTCCTCCGCCACCGCGCCGCCGCCCATGAAGGCACGGGCGATGTCGGTGCGGACTCGCCCTGCAATCAGGAAATCCCGCCAGTTCTTGATCAATCCCGTGTCAATGAGAGCTACGTGGACGCCCGCCCCCGTGTAGGGAACCTCGCGTGGATCGGGGTCGCCGACGATTCCGGACTCTTGCGCGTCGACCACGTCGATGATGTCGCGGTCCCACGAACCAACGTCGGTTGCATAGCGCGGCAAGTCCGCCTCTACTCTGGCCGCGAAGGGGAGCCGTGTAAGAGCCGCTCGTGCCGCCGGACCTCGTGGAGTGATGGCCACGATGTTGTAGCGATGGATCACGCCATGGACTGTCCCGTAATTCTTCAGGAGTCCCAGCATAGCATCCGTCACAGGACCCTTGGTTACCAGCATTAAGCGGCCCGTCCTCGGCGCCGGTCCCTGGTTATACAGCGTCAGTAAGGGTTTGAATCCCTTCACCTCGGTCGTTCCCTGCGCGGGGCTCGCGGCTGAAACGTTCTGCAAACGCGCGAAGCCATTAACGAGCAAGACGGCAAGGAGTGACGCCAGAAAGATCACTGGCCGGGTAAAGACGTTTCGACTCATAAATTTCCCTCCGGTTCGATATTTTCTTGACTCCATGATATGTCGAAGAACTTCGCTTGGTTGCCAGGCCAGATTCGCGAGGGGACAATCAGGGCCCAACCAAGGCGAATCTTGTTTTCCTTCCCATGGGGATCTTTCAAACAATAGCAAATTAAATTGACAAGTGCAAACCGGGGCAGGTATTGCTGGAGATGTGTATAAACGGGGGCCAGACAGGTGGGCATCATCGCACGTGGTTAACGGCTGGGGAACATGTAGGCTTCCAACATGTCGGCTCGCGCTTTCTGATCCGAGGCGATCACTTTCAGCAGGTCTTGAACGGAGATCAAACCGCGAAAGCCTTTCACGGGATCAACCACGGCGAGGTGGAAGAAGCCGTGCTTGTCCATCAGGCGCGCGCATTCGTCGAGCGCAGTCTCCGGGGAGACCGTGACGGGCTGCGTACTCATGATCTCTGTAATCCGCGTCCAGGCGGGACACTTGTTTTCGGCGGCGACTTTGTCGGAGATGTCACTCTGTGAGATGACGCCCACCAGCTTGGATTGGGCGTCCAGAATCCCGGCGGAACGGATCTGCTTCTCGCGAAGGTATTTCGCCGCGTCATGGACGGTCGCCTCGATGGAGATCGAAAAGACTTCAGTTCTATTCGCGATCAGGTCTGTGACGTTCATGGCGTCTCTCCGGAATGAGTCTACCTGCGAGTATAGTAGGACGATATGTCCACTCGTTGCAAGCAAAACCATCTGCTTTTCCATGGTCGTAAACTGATATACCTCAACTTTTCTCAGGTGGCCAGAATCATCAAGCTTAGGAAGCGGTGATACCGGGATTGCGGACAATTTGTCCGCAGGGATTGCTGGTCCTTTTCCCGGCCCCTGAAACCTGACGCGAGCCTAGAACTTTTGCGGCGCGGATTGCGTTGACAATAGAGACCGCGCCGCCTAAGATGGCGCGCAAAGAGAGGTGGAGGTTGCCTTCATGCAGCTTACTATCATGACCAAGGAAAAACAGGGTGCGGTGGTGATTACCCTGAACGGCAGGTTCGTGTCGGGAGAGGAGTGCGAGACCGTCCGGACAAAAATCAAAGAGTATCTGGCGAACAAGCAGACCAGGATCGTGCTCGATCTGGCTGATGTCTCGCGGGTTGACAGCACGGGGATTGGAGCGTCCGTCGAAGCCGTGATTCTCACCGCTCGCGCCGGCGGGCAACTCAAACTTTCGCGAGTCCCCCGTTTGATCCGCAACATACTCTCCACCCACCGGCTCCTGCAGGCATTTGAGGTCTACGAGAATGAAGAGGCTGCACTCGCCAGCTTTGACGCCCCAGCTCAACAGGCCGCGAGCTAAAGAAAGCCCCTTCCTGGTTTGTCTAACCCAAGTTAGCCAAGGTTTCTCGATGGCAAGCCGCGGTTGAACTACTCATTCCCACAGGGCGGGCATTCGGTCCAGATTCGGCTGCGGGTTGTGTCTCATTGTCATGCTGGCGGCCACTCGAAGTGACCTTGAGTTTGGCCAGCCGGGCGGTGTGGGACACGCGAGCAGTTGAGTCCCCCTTGCTGATGCGCGCACACATGAAAGACGATATATGCGCCAGCCAGCGTTGTCTGTGTTCGCCGCGAGTGCGCGGCGGATCGGGATAAAATGATGTCGCGCTTTCTGTCAGATGTGTATAATCCGTAAGACAGGGAGACAACACTATGCTTTCTATCCGGCTTGACCCTGAAATCGAGAGGCGGTTGTCCGAACTGGCGAAACGCACGGGAAGGACAAAAACCTACTACGCCCGCGAACTCATCGAGGGAAACATTGAAGACCTCGAAGACCGCTATCTCGCCGAGGCGCGCCTGGAAAAGCGCGGCCAAACTCTCACCAGCCGGCAAGTGCGGAAAGAACTTGGCTTGGACCATTGAATACGATCATCGAGCCTTGAAGGATCTCAAGAAGCTTGACCGCACGATCCAGCGCGAAATCCTCGATTACATGGATACGCGGATCGCGACGGCCGAGCACCCGCGCAAGTTCGGCAAATCTCTTCGAGCCAGCAAGTTTGGACTGTGGCGATATCGGGTGCGCGATTATCGGATCATCTGTGAGTTGCAGGAGAACCGGCTCGTGGTCCTCGTAGTCGCCGTGGGTCATCGAAGCACGATTTACACCGATTAGGATCCAACCGGGCCGGCAACTCGGCAAGAAAAGCCCACGGACAGAAAGGCACTGTCCGTGGCTACCGTCGCGCATCGCAGAGCTACGCTCTGCGCCAGCCCGCCCTGCGCTACCAGGACTCCAGCGGGGCGGCGTGGGACACGCGAGCAGTTTAGTCCCCCTTGCTGATGGGCGCATACATAAAAGACAGTGTGTGATGTGCCATCCGCGATGTCGGCGCCACCCGCGGTTACGTTTAACACGTCTCGGAACGGTCGCTTGACAAGCGCCTGGGGCTGGCGTAGAGTTTCGGCTGCTTTCCAGGGCTCCGCCAATTCACATTGAGTTTTCCCAAGGACCTATCGGTGCGCGCGGGGTTCTTCCCTGCGGAACTTTTACGATGGAGGCAACGATGCGAAAGATTTGGGTCTGTTTGTTTGCCGTTCTTTCCTTAGCGCTGCTCGTGCTGAAGGCAGTTCCCGCCTCGGCGCAGGCAGAAAAGCCGCGGCTCTACACGTACGTCTCGGATTGGACCATTCCGCGGACGCAGTGGGACGACATGGAGAAAGAAAACGCGACTTCCAAAGCAGCGCTCGACAAGCTGGTCGCTGACGGGACCATCCTCGGCTACGGCTTCTTCAACACGGCAGCCCACGAGTACAAGGGTCCGACGCATGGCGACTGGATTCAGGCCAGTTCCATTGGGGGCATTTTCAAGGCGGAAGACGCGCTCCGGGGCACCCCAAGGAACGCCGCGCTGCTCGGCAGCGGCCCGCACCAGGATCTATTCGTGGTCTCCCAGAACTACAACGGTCATTCCGGCACATTCAATGACGGCATCCTCCGCGTCATCGGTTTGCGGGTCAAACCCGGGCAAATGGACCGCTTCCGCGAGACGTGGGCCAAATACCTTGTGCCGGTGTACAAACAGTTGCTCGCGGATGGTGCACTCCATTCCTACCAATTGGATACGGAGTGGAATGTTACAAGTCCGCCGGGGACCGTTTACGTTGTGACGGTTGCGGCGGGTGCTGAGGCCGTTGATCGGGTCGCTGCCGCGATCAATGATACCTTTGAGAAGAACCCGGCCATCCTCGATGCGCTCCTTTCAGCGACGGAACCTGACTCGCGACATGACTACCTGGGGCGCGTGACCGCGATGCGCCACAAGTAGCCGACGGCAGGGAAGCACCAATGTGGGAGCGAGTCGGTGCCTCGCGGGTGGCGCCCCGATGCATCGGGGC
>CAZTHM010000023.1:0-9115 GCA_964613505.1 uncultured Acidobacteriota bacterium
GCCCATGCCCACGAAATGGATTTTGCGAATCTTGCCAAGCATTGCCAGTTGTCAGTAGTCAGTTGCCAGTTCTCAGTGAAAGCCACCCGGTATCAATTCGCTGTTCACCATTCACAATTCAGCTTTTTTGTGCCAGTTCTTCAATCAAATCCGCGATGCGCGCTGCAGCGTCGGGGCGCGCCAGGCGCCGCGCGTTGGTCTCCATTTCGCTTAGGTGCTCGGGGGCGTCGAGCAAACTCCACACCGCATCCAACAATCGCTCCGGAGTCAGGTCGGCCTGCGGAAGGAGGCGTGCCGCGCCGGCGCGCTCCAACGCTCGGGCATTCTCCCGTTGATGCTGATCTGTGGCGCCCGGAAAAGGAATAAGCAGCGAAGCCTTCCCCGCCGCCGCCAACTCGGCAACCGTGTTCGCGCCGGCTCGTGAGATAACCAGGTCGGCGCGCGCGAATGCGCCCGGGACGTCGTCAATAAAGGTGTAAACCTCAGCGTTAAGCCCTCGTTCCTGATACGCCTGCCGAACTCCATTATAGTCGCGTTCGCCAGCTTGATGAATGAAACTCAGTTGCTTCGACTGGTCTCGGAAGAGCAGCTGGCTCTTCACAACGCATTCGTTGATCGCCGCGGAGCCTTGGCTGCCGCCCAAGATCAGAACCGTGAAAGGCGCGACGTGGGCTTTGGGAGGAACATCAAAGAACGCTTTGCGCACGGCATGCCCGGTCACGCAAGCCTTCGCACCGTAGATGGCTGCGGTCTCTGCGAAACCCACTGCGGCCCTGCGGACCACTGGCGCCAGGACGCGGTTCGTGAAGCCCGGAACAGCGTTGGGCTCGATGAGCAACGTGGGGATTCCCAGCGCCGCCGCTTCGAGTAGTGCCGGACCCGCCAGGTAGCCTCCTACCCCCACCACGACGTTCGGTCGGAACCTGTGGATGACGACGCTGGTCTCGATGGCGCTGCGCGGCAACACCAGCAAGTTGCGCAACTTCCGCCAGCCGCCGATGCCCTTGAGCCCTGCTGCCGCAACAGTACGGAGCGAAAACCCAGCGCCAGGAATTAGGCGAGCCTCTAATCCTCGCCCGGTCCCTACAAAACTGATCTCGTAGGCTGCCTCGCCCGGCTTGCGACGATCCGACCGGGCGCGCAATTCCTCCGCCACGGCCAGCGCCGGGAAGATATGGCCGCCTGTTCCGCCGGCCACCATCAGGACTCGCAAGGATTCGGTTGCAGGTTCCTGCGGGGCTTGATCGTTCCTCTGAAATTGCTTCTCTCCTTCCATCGGCGTCTCGCCTTGCGTCTCTTCGATGGTCACGACCTGTGATTCCGCCTGCATAACTAACTGGAATGTTGAGAGATGTTGAGCAAGGCGCCCGCCGCGAGCAGGCTCGTGAATAGCGACGAGCCGCCATAACTAACAAGCGGCAAAGGAATGCCTTTCGTCGGCATCATGCCCAGTACGACGCTGATGTTCACCAGCGCTTGTCCCACCAGCATGACGGTAAGCCCGGTGGCCAGCAACCGTCCGAACTCGTCCGGCGCGCCGGAGGCGGCGCGCATCCCGCGCCAGAGGATCACCCCGAAAAGCGCAAGTACCAATACCGTCCCGATGAATCCCAGCTCTTCTCCGATTACGGCAAAGATGAAATCCGTGTGAGGCTCGGGAAGATAAAAGAGCTTCTGCTTGCCTTCCATCAGCCCCATGCCGTCAATCCCGCCCGTCCCCATGGCGATAAAGGATTGGATGATCTGAAAGCCTTTCCCCAGAGGATCGGAATAAGGGTCCAGAAAAGCCAGCACGCGGCGATGGCGATAGCCAACCTGGAAGATCAGCAGGTAGAGAATTGGAAGCGCGGCGAGCGCCCCGTAAGCGAAATAGGCCAGCCGCAGCCCCGCCGCAAACAACATCGCCGCCACAATCATGACCAGGGCGAGCGAAGTTCCAAGATCTGGCTGCTTCAACACCAGCGATACGACCACTCCCGAGACCAGGCCGATGGGCATCAGGGTGTGCTTCCAGTCGTTCACTTCGCCCTTGCGCTCGGATAGGAAGAATGCGAGGAACAGGACAACGACAAGTTTGGACAACTCCGAAGGCTGAAAGCTCACCGGCCCCAGGTGCAGCCAGCGATGAGCGTTGTGGCTGCGGTCGGCAAAGAGCACCGCCACCAGCAAGATGAATTGCAGCCCGAGTGCCGGAAACACGATGTCCGGGTTGGCCAGGCGACGATAGTCGAAATGCATCGCGCCGACCATTATGGCGAGGCCCACTCCGGCCCAAATCAACTGGCGGATCAGGAAATAGTAGCTGCTCCCAAAGCGCTCGGAGGCCAAAACCGCCGAGGCGCTAAAGACCATGAGCGCGCCAAACAGCACGAGGATCACGACCGCGCCAAACAAGATTCTGTCGGATTCGAGTTGTCGCGCCATTTGTCCCTAGGTTCCCGGCGGCCGTCCCGGGTCATTCCCGCGTTTGCCTGGTATTCTCGATTCCGGTTCAGAAGCAGCCCCTTTGACGTCGTCGTTGTCCTTCACACTTTCCGTCTCACTTCTGGCAGCGCCCACGCGGACCTCAAACGGGAGGGCCTCGTCATTCACGGGCTCCACCGCTTCGGCATTCACTGAAATGTCCGAGTCTCCGTCCGGTTCCGAGTCCGCATTGACAGGTTCGACTTCCTGATACACGGTCTCCTCCGCGCCGACCTCGTATACGTAGAGCAACTCCGGGTACTTGATGTGAGGGGCGAGTGGGGCAGATCTCCCTGCTTCGGTCACGGGTTCGGACAATTCGGATTCCGTCTCCAGAGGCTGTTCTACGGCTTCCTCTTTCGCTTCGCCCAAAGGCTCTGCCGGTACTGGTTCACTTGCAACGATCTCTGCACCCGAGGGCTCTCCGCTCAGAAGCTCGACAGGGACAACCGCTTCCGCCGTTCGGTCTGGTTGTGTGGAGGTGTCCTGGATACCCTCGGCAACCGGCTCCACCTGAAAATCGTTCTTCTCAAGTCCTGGCAGCTCAGCGACTGCCTTGTCGGGTTGCAGAGCCGCAGCAGGCTCAACAATGCGCTCTGGCGGCGAAGCTTCAATACTCGGAGAGTATTCCACGACCGGCTCCGCGGGCTTGGGCTCGAAAAGAGGCTCTGCCGGGATCGGGGACACCAACCGCGCTGCCGCTTCTCGTTTCAGCGCCTCTGCCTCGGCGGTGGCGGCTTCGCGAGCCAATAACTCAGCCAGCTCCTTGAACGCACGCCCGCGATGTTCGTAATCCTGAAACTGGTCGAAGCTTGAACAGGCCGGAGACAAAAGGATGGCGTCACCCCGCGAGGCGCGCTCGAAGGCTCGCCGCATAGCGGTTTCGAGATCTCCGGCGTGGACGAGCTCGACGGCGCCTTTGAGCTCGCGCGCGACTCGCTCCGCCGCGGCGCCGATCAGATAGACGCAGCGCACGCGCCCTCCCAGGAGGGGAACGAGGGGCGCGTAAGGCGCGCCCTTGTCCTTTCCGCCCAGGATGAGATGGACGCCCTGCTCGAAAGCGGTAAGCGCCTTGGCGGCTGCATCGACGCTGGTGGCCTTCGAGTCGTTGTAAAACTGCACGCCGCGAATCTCGCGCACGAATTCCAAGCGGTGCTCGACCGCTTGAAACTGCCGGACGGCCCTGCGCACCGCGTCGAAGTCCGCGCCCAGTGCGCACGCCGCGGCGGCCGCAGCCAGGACGTTTTCCAGGTTGAAAGCCCCGCGCAGCGTGACTTCGCGCGTTTCCATGAGCACCCGCTCGAGATTCGCGACGCGGTAAACGATGTGGCCGTTGGATACAAAGACGCCGTCGGGGAGGCTACGCTCCCGGCTGAAGAGGACCTTGCTCGCAGCAATGTCCGGCGCGAGGCTCATCACCATTGAGTCGTCGGCATTCAACACCGCGATGTCTTCCGCCGTCTGGTTGCGGAAGATCTGCTGCTTGGCTCGAACGTAGGCTTCGAACGACGGGTGGCGGTCAAGATGATTCGGCGTCAGATTGAGCAGCACGGCCACGCGAGGGCGAAAGCTCTCGACCGTTTCGAGCTGGAAACTGCTCAGCTCGGTCACTGCCACGCCGTCTTTCGGAAGCTGATCAACGGCCGAAATCAGCGGCACGCCGATATTTCCGCCGACGAAGGTGCGGAACCCCGAGGCTTTGAGCATCTCGCCGAGCAGCGCGGTGGTGGTGGTTTTTCCATTCGAGCCGGTCACCCCCGCCAATCTTGCTTCCAGGAACCAACTGGCTGCTTCGACCTCGGGCACGACGGGAATGTTCTTACGTCGCGCCGCTTCAAGCTCGGGCAACTCCGGCGGCACACCCGGGCTGACCACAATCAGATCCTGGCGAAGGAAAGTCGCTTCGCGATGGCCCCCCAGCTCCATTCCGATCTTGCTGGCGAGAAGTTCAGGAATATCAACCTGCAGCTCCCAGGGGTGGCGCAGGTCGGTGACCGTGACTTCCGCGCCTCGCCGGCGCAGGCACTTCGCCGCGGCCCGCCCCGAGCGCGCCAAGCCGACCACAAGGACCCGCTTCCCCTGCAGGTCGGTCAAGGCAAGCCTCCCGAGCGCAACCGCCCATTCCCATTTCGCCGGAAGTGGCCTTCCAGGATTTCGGAGATGATTTCAGACAGCGACCGCCGGGCGCGACGCGCCAAGCGCCGGGCGAAGACGAGCGTCTCGCGGTTCAGCGTGAGGCTGACTCGCGTCGGGTTGCGGAAGGACTTAGGCCTGGCCATAAACCATTAGTGCGTATTTTATGCGCAGAAATTCCTTTTGTCAAAGGCGTTTGTTGTGGGTTGTGGGTCGTTGGTTGTTCGTTGTGAGTTGTTGGTTGTCGATGGATTCCCGTCGAATCTCGCATTTTGATTTTCGGGACCCCAACCGCATGCCCCCGCCTCCCCGAAAAACAGCTTCAACCCACAACCGACAACCCACAACCAACAACCGACAGCCAACAATTTCACCTCAATTTCAGAGTCGTTAGCGCGAACAGCGCGAACACCAGCGCGGCAATCCAGAAGCGCGCGATGATCTTCGATTCCTTCCAGCCAATCAGCTCGAAATGGTGGTGGATGGGCGCCATCTTGAAGACACGCTTCCCCCGCAGCTTGTAGGATGCTACCTGGATGATTACCGAGAGGGCTTCCGTCACGAAAATGCCGCCGATGAAGGGCAGCAGCAATTCCTGCTTGATGATCACGGCCACGGTGGCGATGGCACCACCCAGTGCAAGCGACCCGACGTCGCCCATGAAGATTTCCGCCGGGTAGGCGTTGTACCAGAGAAATCCCAGGCTGGCGCCTACCATCGCGCCGCAGAAGATCGTCAGCTCAGCGACGCGCGGGAGGTGCTCGAGGTCAAGGTAATCCGCCAGGACGGCGTGCCCGGCCACGTAAGTCAGCACGGTCAGCGCCGAAGCCGAGATGATGACGCAGCCGATGGCCAAGCCATCCAGACCGTCCGTAAGATTTACGGCGTTCGATGAGCCGACCAGAATCAGGACAACGAAGAGCAGGAACGGAATGAACGCCAGCGGGTAAGTCCAGACATTGCTCAGGAATGACGAAATCAGGAAGTCCGGCCGAAAGCGCTTGAAAAACGGAAACGTCAGGTTGGTCGAGTAGAGGTTGTGCGCTGACAGGAAGATCAAAATGATGCCGAAAATGAAACTGACTAGGATCTGGAGCAGGACCTTGGTGCGCGCCGTCAGCCCCAGGTTGTTCCTTCGTCTTACCTTCTGATAATCATCCCAAAAGCCGATGCCCGCGAAAGCCAGGGTAATGGCGAGGACCAGCCAAACGTAGATATTCCGCAGGTCGGACCAGAGGAGCGTTGGCACCACGACGCAGAGGATGATGAGCACGCCGCCCATCGTGGGGGTTCCGGCCTTCGCATGGTGCGCCTGCGGACCATCTTCGCGGATGTACTGGCCGATTTGGAACTCTCGCAGCTTGCGGATGAGCCAGGGGCCCAGCACGAGCGCCAGGAAGAGCGCCGTCAGGCTGGCGTAAGCCGTACGGAAAGTGATGTAACGGAAGAGGTTGAAGACTCGGAATTGGTCGTGAAAGGTGAGGTAGAGATAGTAAAACATCTGAGTCCTGTTTAGCTTGTAAGCTCCGTCGTTGACGTTCGCTTCGCATTGCTCTCCGTCGATTGGAGCAATTCAACAACCTTTTCCAAATGCACTGCCCGTGAGCCTTTGACAAGGACAACGTCGCCGGGTTGGAGAAGCCCCTGGCAGAATTCCGCGGCGTCGCCGGAATGGTCGAAGAACCGCCCACGTTCCTTCGCCAAGCCCCCTACCTGCGCGCCTTCGAGGAAATAGCGGGCATCTCCTTGCACCGCAAGCAGCCAGTCAACGCCGCTGCTGGAGCACTTGCGGCCAACTTGGCGGTGCAATTCTGGCGCACTGGGACCGAGTTCCAGCATCTCCCCGGCGACCACCACTCTCCGCTGTGCCCCCGGCCAGGCTGCCAGTGTTTCGAGCATCTTCTCCATAGCAAGCGGATTGGAGTTGTAGCAATCGCTGATGACCGTCACGCCCCCAGGCAGTGTAAGAATTTCACTGCGCTGTGGTAAAGGTTGGAACCTAGCGAGCGCCCGCTGGCATTCCTCTGTGGTTGCTCCGAACAGACTGGCTGCGGCAATCGCCGCCAGCGCATTTTGAATGTTGTGTTGTCCGGGCAGCACGAGATTGAATCTGCCGTCGAACCCGGGCCCCGCCACGCGAAACTGCGTGCCTCCGCCAATTCCCGGGCCAACCTCGAGGGCACGGAAATCCGCCCCCGCTTCAAACCCGAAGGTCAGCGTTCTCCCGGCGAAACCATCTGCGAATCTCCGCACCCGTACATCGTCCGAGTTCAGGACTACCGTCGCCGACGAAGACAGGTTTTCTACCAGTTCCCGCTTGGCCCGGGCAATCGAGTCAACCGAGTCGAAGAACTGGAGGTGCACGGGAGCAACGTTGGTCACGACCCCCACCTGCGGTTCGGCGATTCGCGTAAGGAGGGCGATCTCGCCCGGCGCCGACATTGCTAGTTCCACCACCGCCACATTATGAGCCGGTTCCAGGGCCAGCAGCGTGAGCGGCAAGCCATAGGAATTGTTCCGGTTGCCCTGCGACTTCAAAACCGTGAACCGCTCCCCGAGTATGGCAGCCGTCATTTCCTTCGTCGTGGACTTCCCCGTACTGCCCGTTACCGCAACCAGCGCTTTTCCCCACTTTCGTCGAACCGCCAGGGCGAGCTGCTGAAGAGCCTCGGCAGTGTTCCCGACAGCGAGGAGTCCGGCCGCCAGCGCCGGCGGGCATTGCGCGCGAAACGTGTGCTCAACCACCGCCCCGACCGCCCCTCGATCAAGCGCCTGGGCGACGAACTGGTGACCGTCGAATCGTGGACCGCGGAGGGCGAAAAACAACTGGCCTGCGGTGAGGGTGCGGGAATCAATTGAATAGCCCCGGGCCAACCGCTCGTTGGCCTGGCTAGTTGTACCTAGAATGGCGGCTACTTCACCCAGCGACATCTCCATAACCTGATTACTTCGAGGGGGGACAGGCGTTCGCGCCTACACCCCGCGTGCTCCCCTAATGCCGGTTCGGCTTCGCTCGAAGACGTGCGGCATCTTCCGAGCGATAGCCCATCTCTCTTAGCAAGCGTCTCGCC
This sequence comes from uncultured Acidobacteriota bacterium, assembly GCA_964613505.1. GTDB lineage: Bacteria > Acidobacteriota > Terriglobia > UBA7540 > UBA7540 > CAZTHM01. The sequence continues at coordinate 7,668 of CAZTHM010000023.1, forward strand.
ACTTCGCGATCGTCAAACGGGATGGTCCGATCCCTCAGGATTTGATAAGTCTCGTGGCCTTTGCCCGCCAGAACCACCATGTCCCCTTCTCGTGCCGACTCGAGCGCCTTTCGGATCGCCACCTCGCGATCAACCTCGGCGGTATAACGAGTCCCGGTCTTCTGCAGACCCACCAGGGCGTCGTTGAGGATAAGGAGAGGATCCTCGCTGCGTGGGTTGTCGGAAGTCAGCACGACGACATCCGCCAGCGAGCCCGCCGCCTCGCCCATCAGAGGCCGCTTGGTTCGGTCGCGGTCCCCGCCACAGCCGAAGAGCACAATCAGCCTTTCCCGGGTGAGTTCGCGCGCCGTCTTCAAGACGTTGCGCAAAGCGTCGTCGGTGTGCGCGTAGTCCACAACCACAACAAACGGCTGGCCCTCGTCAATGCGTTCGAATCGCCCCGGCACCGCAGCCAACAACGCGATTCCCTCCTGAATCTTGCCCACAGGAACCTCCAGGCCAATGGCCGTGGCCGTGGCGGCCAGAATGTTCGACAGATTCGCCCTGCCTGCCAGTGGCGACTCGATTTCCAATCTCCCGGCCGGGGTCACCAAGGTAGCGTGCAGGCCAGAATGATTCTGGGTGAACTGCGTGGGTCTGACATCGGCCGCCGAATTCATCCCGAAAGTAATACGCCTGGGGTTGGGTATTTCCAGAAGCTTGACGCCCCAAGGGTCGTCCGCATTGATAACTGCCAGTTCCGGCGGCGGAGTTCCCAGCCCTTCAAAAAGTCGGCGCTTGGCCGCGAAGTAGTTGTCAAAATCCTTGTGAAAGTCCAGATGATCGCGCGTCAAGTTGGTGAAGACCGCGGCGGAAAACCTGAAACCCCAGAGTCGTTCCTGCGCGAGCGCGTGCGAGGAGGCCTCCAAGACCGCGGCTTGGCCGCCAGCTTTGACCAGTTCGGCAAAGTAGCTCAGCAGGTCCAGGGACTCTGGCGTCGTGTTTACCGCAGAAACCGTTCTCCCGCCAAGGCGGTACTCGATGGTGCCGAACAGCCCAGGTTGCACTCCCGCAGCCCGCAGGATGCTTTCCATCAAGAACGCCGTCGTGGTTTTGCCGTTCGTTCCCGTGATGCCGATCAGAAGGAGGCGAGAATCAGGCCTCCCGAAATACTCCCGCGCGGCATCGGAGAGCGCGCGGCGAATCCGCGGGACCTGCACCCAGCGCGAGGAAAGCTCGGGGGGCGTGGGGCGTTCACTTACGATGGCTGCCCCGCCGGCTTCCAGCGCCTGAGGAACAAAGTCGTGCCCGTCAGCTTTTTCGCCTTGGACTGCAAAAAAGAGGGTTCCCGGCTTGACCCGCCGGGAATCGTAGGCCAGAGAGGTTATTTCGGCGGCGGGATCGGCGCCCGTCTCGAGGGTCGGCACTCCCCGCAGAAGCTCGCCCAGCTTCATTGTCCACTCGCATTA
>CAZTHM010000023.1:9215-11783 GCA_964613505.1 uncultured Acidobacteriota bacterium
CGCAAACCGAACCCAGATTCGTGACCCGGCCGGCACATGAGAACGCGCCGGTGGCATCTGCTCCGCCGCCAAACCCGAGCCGCGCACGTTGAGCTCGAGCCCCAACTGTTGACACACCTCGGCGGCGCGGCGAAGTGCCAGCCCGGTAAGGTCCGGGACGATGACCAGCGGGCCATCATCGAGAACCACGGTTTCGCCGGGCGCAGAAATTGGCGGTCGGGCAAAGGAGAAAGAAATAGCTCGAACGGGTGAAGTGGCAGCCCCGAATGATTCAGGCTCCGATGGAAGGTATCCCACCTGATCCTCGCGTTTCTGGCGCGGAGACCCAGCGGGTGCGGATCTAGCAACTTGCGGCCATTGGGAAGGGTTGTCGTGCGGCACGCTGAAATAACCCAGAGTCTGCTCTGCGATGGACCTGAACACCGGAGCTGCCACTTCTCCCCCGTAGATTGCTCCTACCGGAGAGTCGATAATCACCAGAATGGTTATAGCCGGCTGTTGTACGGGAGCAAAACCTGCAAAAGAGGCTATGTAGTGCGTTTTGGAATAAGTGCCGGAAGCGTCGATCTTCTGCGCGGTCCCCGTCTTGCCGCCGGCCGTGTACCCGGCCAGACGTGCCGGCATTCCGGTACCGCTGTGAACGGCTTCAGCGAAGATGTCCTTCATGGTTTCGGCCGTCTGCTGGCTGACGACGCGGCGGCCGGTGGCGGGAGGCACAGGGTCGTGGCGATCGCCGATGAAGACGTCGCGGACAATCCGAGGCTGAAAGAGGATTCCTCCGTTGGCGATGGCGGAGTATGCTGAGACCATCTGCAACGCGGTCACTCCGATTTCCTGCCCCATCGAGATTTCGCCGATGGAGATGCCGGACCAACGGCTGGGAGGCTGCAGCAGCCCGCGCTCTTCCGCCGGCAGCGCGACATTGGATTCGGAGCCGAAACCGAAAGCGCGGATATAGCGATAAAACCGATCCTCGCCGAGCCGCAGCCCGAGCTTGATGGCTCCTACGTCGCTCGAGTCCGCCATGACGCGGCGCACGGTCAGATCGCCATAGGGCTTATGATCATGGATAGTATGACCCGAGAGTACAATACTCCCATTCTGGCAATTAATGACTTCGGAAGGGTTGGTCAGCTTCTCTTCGATCGCCGCGGCCACGGTAACGATCTTAAACGTCGAGCCCGGCTCGAACACCCAAGCCACTCCCCGGTTCACTCGCGCCTCGGGCGAGCTTTTGCCGAACTCATTGGGGTCGAACGTGGGGTAGCTGGCCATGGCCAGAATCTCGCCGGTGTTGGGGTTCTGGACGATGACCGTGCCGTTCGTCATGCGCCATTTTGCCGCGGCTTCGGCGAGGGCCTTCTCGGCGATGTACTGGATATTCTCGTCAAGCGTCAGGACGACGTTCTTCCCCGGCTGTCCCTCGCGCCCGGTTGACTGAAACGACTGGCGGCGCGCGTCGGCGGCGATCAGGACGCGGCCCGGCGTGCCTTTGATGGCGCCATTCATCTTGTATTCGAGTCCGCCCAAGCCGTTATCATCCAGGCCCACGTAGCCCAACACCTGTGCGGCCAATTCGCCCTTGGGATAGAAGCGTTTAGTTTCTTTCTGGAAATAGATTCCCTTCAGGTTCAAGTCGCGAACCCGGCTCGCTTCCTCGGCGGAGACCTTCCGCTTCACCCAGCAGAAGGTTCGGAAGGCCTTAAACTTTCCCAGTAATTCATCCTTATCTATACCCAGGACAGGCGATAACAGTCTTGCGACCATCTCCGGATTGGGAATTTCGTTGGGCGTGGCAAAGACCGAATCCACCGCCAGGCTCATGGCCAGCGGACGCAGGTTGCGGTCGAAGAGGGTTCCGCGCGGGGGCGCGGTTTCCACGGTGCGCTGTTGTTGCCGTTCGGCGCGCCCCGCCAGCTCGACGTATTGAATGACCTGGAGGTGATAGAGGCGGATGACCAGGCCGATCATCCAGACGGCCAGGAAGCCCGCCAGGAGCAAGCCTCGCGGCAGCGCGCCGGCACGCGCGCGGGTAGCCGGCCGAAATTGCAGGGTTCGAGGCAGCATCATCAAGGCTCGCGGCGCAGCTCGCCGCCCACGGCCTGGTTGCGGGCAAATTCCGGCGGTGCCACCGCTGCCGGGGCATCCGTTCCCCCGCCCACCCGGATCACCTGCTGCGGGCCAGGCGAGGCGAGGCCCAATTGCCGCCGCGCCAGGGTATCGATGCGCTGCGGATCAGCCAGCGCGGCGTGCTGGATGCGCAACGCGCTGTTCCATTCCATGAGCGCGGCCCGCTGGGCTTTGCCCGCTTCAATCTGATAGCCGTCCCGCACGCACTGGAAACTCTGCCACGCCACGTGCAGGCCACAAAGAAAAACCAGAACGACCAGCCCCAGCAGACAGAAACATTCACGGCGCTTCTCCCAGTCCACTTCCCGCCGCAAGCGGGAATTGTCGATGCGCTTGACAAAGTGAATGTCCGTGAAGCCCGCCCGGCCGCCCACGGGTTGGGTTCGCGGACGCCGTTTCGTTCTCGGGAGTGCTACTGCAACGGTCGCCATTGCTTTG
>CAZTHM010000023.1:11883-15877 GCA_964613505.1 uncultured Acidobacteriota bacterium
CGCTCGGACGGACGACGTGCTTGGTCAGGATGCTGGCCCGGCCTTCGCGCTTCCAACTCTGAAACGCCTGCTTGATGGGCCGGTCTTCCAGCGAATGGAAACTGATCGTCACCAGCCGTCCCCCGGGAGCCAGGACGCTGAGAGCCTTGGAAAGGAAGCTTTCCAAGTTCTCCAGTTCCCGATTAACAGCCAGGCGCAAAGCCATGAACGTGCGTGTTGCCGGATGAAGATTGTAAAGGCCCGCCCGGGAGGGGATAGCTCGCGTCACCACCTGCGCCAGTTTGGTGGTTGATCGAATCGGACGGGCCTTTACAATCTCTCGCGCAATGCGGCGCGAGTATCGCTCTTCGCCCAGTTGGTAAATAAGGTCAGCCAGGTCACGCTCCGGAGTGAGATTCACAATCGCTTCTGCCGTTGTTTCGCTCTGCGGGTCCATGCGCATATCGAGCGGACCTGGCAAACTGAAACTGAATCCGCGCGAGGCGTCTCCGAGTTGCATCGAGCTCAAGCCGAGGTCGGCCAGCATCCCGTCGGCGGGCGGGAGGCCGCTCGCGGCGTGGAGCGAATCAATCTCGGCGAAGTTGCCTTGCATCATCATGACTTTCTCGTGCCAGCCTGCCAGCCGCGCCGCAGCCTGCGCTAGCGCGTGCGGGTCGCGGTCGATCCCCAGGAGCTTTCCCCGCCCCCGCTCCAAGACAGCGAGGATCGCTGCCGCATGGCCGCCAGCGCCCAGCGTCGCGTCAATATAGACGCCGTCAGGGCGAACATTGAGGAATCCGAGTGCTTCGCGGAGGAGGACGGGCTGATGCGGGACTCGGGACTCGGAACTCGCAACTCGGGATTCGGGACTCGAGCCTCGGGATTCGGGATTCGCGTTTCGGGGTTCGGGTTTTTCGAATTCATCATCATCTTTCACCGGTTGCCGTTCCTGCGTTCCCAATCACGCTTTCCCAATCCAAAATCCAAAATCACAAATCCAAAATTCCTAAATTCCTAAGTCACTCAGCCCCTGCATATCCTCGTCGGTGAAGGCCTCGCGCTCCAGGTACTCGCGGTAGCGGTCCTTATTCCAAACGTCGAGCCGGTCGAGATACCCGAGCACCGCCACCTCGCCCTTCATCGCCGCCGAATCGCGCAGCGTGGAAGGAATCAAAACCCGGCCCTGCGCGTCCATCTTGGCCATCTGCCCCCAGTAGTTGGTGCGGTCCAGGAATTTCTTCTTGGCCTTGTTCATCGAGGGCAGCGCCGCCAGCTTCTCCTCGATGCCGCGCCACACGCCGAACGGGTAAACCCGCACCGACTGACCATCGAGGCTAGTGATGTAGAAATCCGGGCCGTGGTTCTCATCGATAAAGGTTTTGAAAGCGGTCGGAATCTTCAGCCGCCCCTTGCCGTCCACCGTCGCTGGGTAGTTTCCGCGTAGCACTTCGCTTGTCCTGTTTTCTTCCTTAAACTTTCTTCTGAAAACCACTTGCGACTACTGGCAACTACTTTCTACCACTTTTGTCCACGAAATATAGGCGCGCATTTTGCCCTTGTCAAGAACTATTTTCAATTATTTTAATGAGTTAGGGGGAGTTGAACGGCCACGCCGCCGCTTGCGTGTTTTCCACAGCCCACCACTACCCTTTGTGGGGACAGTTGGCTTTTCTAACGGTGGGACATTCGGCAGATCAGAGGACGAAGGACGGTCTTTGCAATCTGCGGTGACTCGGTAGCCCCCGCACTCCCCTCGGAACCCATGTCATCCGGCCTCGTGATATGATTGCGCGACAGGTAGCCCGTGATCGCGTTCTTGCTCAAGCACTGGCCGGAGATTGTTACTAGCGCCTCGCTGCTCGTTGGCATCTATGGCATATGGGGGATGCGAACAGCCAACGAGGCGGCGAGAGTCGCCAGGCGGAAGCTGCTGCACGTTATGGCCGCTGATGATTTCAATGAACTGGCCCGCGCCTCAAATCTGCTAACGTCGACTGTCAGGTCCGGAGATTGGCGTCGCAGCGGAGAGTTGGCGGTTGGTCTTACAGCATCGCTCGCGGAGGCGTCAGGCGCCTGGCGCAGCTTGCTGAGTGGGTTCGAAGAGGATAAACTGGGTGTCGCGACAAAGGCCGCCGGGACCCTCACGGGGAATCTACCGATGGACGAGGGACCTACTAAGGAAGAAAGTGTTCAAAGAATCGTAGAGGCCTGTGTGTTCATTGGAAGCGTCGTCGGGGAAATCGCCGGACGGCTGAAGTACGCGTTCCAGTCCGAGGAGGAGTGATGGGCGCTGATCTAAGGACGTTACTCGGAGTACCAACTGACGACCCGAGGCAGGTTCAATTGGTCCAGAAAATATCCGAAAAGACGCGCGAAGGCAGAATCGCCTGGAGCAAAAGCAAAACTGGCATGAGCGCGTCAGTTTCCGGAAAGATGCTCGTAACTTTCGTCGTCTCGCCCTCCCTTCTCGGCTTAGGCGGTCACGCATGGGCAGTCTTCACGATCAGAGGGGAAAAGGGCAATGAGATTCTCAAATTCGAGAACGTCGCTGACCTTGCGGAGTTATTGACCGGCAAAGCCAAACAAGCACCGCTTCTGCAAGCAGTAAATGAGCTATTCAACCTTGTCCAGGAGTCGGCGAAAGGAGAAATCGACAAGGCGATTGATCTCGTAAGTAGAATATAGTCTTTACCCCTCCAGAGTAGACCTCGTCCTCTAATAGGCCCTAAGTAGAGCGGTCTGCCACAGTGGGTGCTCATGCAACCCTCAATTTGCCGCTTGGTGGCGCAGCGACGGCTACTGAGGGCGTAGGACAGGGCCCGCTCTCCGGCCCGTCAGTTGACGGACCTCGAATGACAACTTGCCACGGGCCGGGTATAATGAGCCGCATGAGCCGTGACACTGCCGAAATCCTCAAGGACGTGCTGGCGCTTCCGGTGGAAGCGCGGGCCGCCATTGCCGATTCGCTGCTCGACAGCCTCGACGAAGAGGTTGACGCCGACGCCGAAGCGGCATGGCAAATCGAGATTCAGCGCCGCGTTGCGGAGCTTGATTCCAAGGTTGTCTCTCCCCTTCCGTGGGCGGAAGTCCGATCCCACCTGATGGCCACGCTCAGCCATGAGCGGTAAGCCAGTCGAACTCCCAGTTTCGATTTTCGAGTTTCCAATTTCCATTTTCGCTGGCTGCGCAGACCCGTCAGCGGACGGAGTTGGAGCCTTGTGCTCCATCTCCCTTCTCATCCGCCACTAAAACCGCTCGGGCCAGCGGCGGGCGGCGTGCAGGATGGCAAGGATTTGAACCTGATTGGCACGAAGCCGGTAGGCGACGATGAAGGGTGTGCGGGTAATGACGAGTTCGCGCGTTCCTTCCACCCGGCCGGGACGGCCGAGCTGGGGGTGCTGCGCCAGCACCTCGACGGCGGCAAGGATGCGGTCAATCAACTTGCCCGCCGCTCGCTCGCTTTCGGCGGCCAGATACTCATGGGCAGACCTTAGGTGGTCCGTGGCCTGGGGCGTCCAGCGGATACTCACCGGCGCCGCCAGCGGGCCGCCATTCTTTTCACGTCGCTATGGTCGATCAGTTTCCCGCGATCGGCCTGGCGGACGCCGGCCTTAATCTGTTCGACATGCCACTGCTGTACTTCCAGGTAGCTCTCCACCGCCGCATTCAGCAGGTAGCTGCGGTCGCGATCAAGCGCCTCGGCCACCGTATCGAGGGCACGCACCTTGTCGGAGTCGAGTCGAAAACTGACAGTTTGCTTCTCCATATGACGCAATAATACGCCAGGTGACGTGACAACGCAAGTGCACCGCCGATTCCCTCCCCGTCCGTCGGTTGACGGACACTCCCTCCCGCCGGGAGGGGGTTGGCACGGTTTTTCGAATTTCGATTTTCGAATTTCCAATTTCCAATTTCGTCTTGACAGCTACCTAGCCAACATGCTAGGCTCATGGTGTAACCTACTCCACTCGGAGAGAACCCCATGGCCTACGAGCTGACGGAAAAACGTCTGACG
>CAZTHM010000023.1:15977-17389 GCA_964613505.1 uncultured Acidobacteriota bacterium
TACTCCACTCGGAGAGAACCCCATGGCCTACGAGCTGACGGAAAAACGTCTGACGGCGGCGCGCGTGAATCTCAAGAAAGCCTGGCAGGCGCACCGCGCCGGGCGGGTTCCCTACCCCGAGCGCCCGCCCAACCTGAAGCACGGCTTCTTTGCCCGCGACCTGCGCCAGAGCGTCATCCTGCTGGGCGAGGACGTGGCGGAATACGACGCCCACGTCCAGCGCTTCGAGAAGGCGCTCGCTCCGCGCACCGAGCGCGAGCGGCGCATCGTGGCGCGCCTGGCGGAGACCGCCTGGCGGCTGCTGCGCGGCTATCGCGCTAGCGCCCACGCGCAAGGGCGCAAGCTGCGCCAGCTGATGGACATCGGAGCGCCGCTCAATCTCGACGACACCAAGGCCCTGGCCTTCTGCGTGGTGGGGCATTTCGAGGACGATCGCTACCTGCTCGACCGCCTGACGTTTTGGCGGGAGCAACTCCAGTGGCTCTTCGGCCGGCTATTCATCGAGCGTACGGGAAACGACCAGGGGTTCCGCCTCGAATCGGCCGCCAAGTCCGCCAAGTGGGACAAGCTCGTTCCGATCGACTAGAGACGATGGGCAGGGGATTTTAGATTTTGGATTTTGGATTTTGGATTTTGGATTATCAGTCTTCGATTTTCCAGTTTCCAGTTTCCAGTTTCTATTTTCCAGTTTCCAGTTTCGATTTTCGCCTTTCGATTTCCGATCTTCACGCCCAAGTGGGGTCGGCGTTGCCCTTCTTGGGTTCGGGAGCGATCAACGGCCTGGGCTGTTCGACCAGGGAAACGCGCGGCGACCATTCATAAACCCGGTGCCCGTCCACTTGCTTCTCGACAGGGATGAAGCCGGTCTTATCGCCGAGGTGGTTCGCAACCTGGGCGCTGACCCACAGCGTGTTGGGGCTGGCGTGTTTCTGCATGTGCCCGGTCACGTCGATGACGCGGTGGGCAATCTTCTCCAGCTTGCTGTCTTCGAAGATGGGGACTTCGCCCGCGTTCACGCCGCAGCGGACGGCAATGCGGCTGCGCAGCAGGTTCTGGGTGAGATTGAATTTCCGCAGTTGCCGCAGGACGGCCTGTCCCGCTCCCACAGCCATGTCGACGTCCAGGAAGCAAACCATCACGCCGTCCGGCGTCCAGGACTGCTTCCAGGCGCCATAGCGGAGGAAAACTCCCTCCAGCATCTGCATGTAGGCTTGGAAAGTGACGGAGACGGCCAGCTCCTGCTCGCTCTCCTTCATTTGGGTCGAGCCGGCAACGTCCACCGAAAGGAAGGCGCAGCGCTTGCGGCCCGCGCCCTTCAAAGCGTCCGCGATTTCCTGGTAGCGCTTCAAAAGACGTTTGCGGGCGCGCTCGGAATTGACGCGCGCGATTTCTTCCTCTTCCTCGGCGGTGGG
>CAZTHM010000024.1:0-17236 GCA_964613505.1 uncultured Acidobacteriota bacterium
GTGGGGCCGGCGGGTCTCCTCGAAGCGGCGCACGAGGGCGTGGTCGCTGGCCTCGAGGAAGACCAGCGAGGGTTTGAGGTCGTCCTGGGCCAGGCTGTGATACATTCCGGGAAGCTGGCTGAGGGCTTCGCCCCCGCGGATGTCAACCACCACCGCGGCGCGCTCAATGCGGCTCTGGGGCGCAGAGCACAGTTCGCCAAACTTGGGAATGAGATCAATCGGCAGGTTGTCGACGCAGTAAAATCCCAGATCCTCGAACGACTTCAGGACCGAACCTTTCCCGGACCCGCTCAGGCCGGTGATCACCACGAATTGTCGCGAGGATTTCTTGGCGGACGCGCGCTTCATAAGAGCAGTGACGAGTGACAAGTGACAAGTGACGAGTGACGAGCGAGAATCAAGTTGACAGTCGACAGTTGACAGTCGACAGCGTCGAATGCCGAGGTCTTAACTGTTGACTGTCAACTGTGGACTGCCGACTCGCCTTCTCGTCACTCGTCACTTGTCACTCGCCACTGATTTCCTCACGGTTCGGGTTCAATCAAGCCCAGGTTGCCGTCCTGGCGCCGGTAGATGACGTTCACCCGTTCGGTCTCGTCATTGCGGAACACCACCAGGCCCAGGCGAGTCGCATCCAGCGACTCGATCGCCTCTTCGACCGACATGGGCTTGATCGGGAATCGCTCCCTTTCGAGGAGGCGGTGCTCCTCGTGGTCGACGCGCTCGGCCCCCAGGACGTTGAGCAGGACCGCCGCGGCGGGTTTGGGGCGGCGCTTGCGCGTCCGGCGGCGGGCCAGGAGGCGGACCGCCTGCCGCTCCAGCTTGTCCAGCGCGCCGTTAATCGAGCTGCGGGCGTCGCCGGTCACTTCCACACCCACCAGGGTATGGTCGCGGATCTTCAAGGTGATTTCCGCAATCCGCCGGTGCTTTTCCGCAGTCAGGATGACGTGAATGCCGAATCGATCCCGAAGCACCCGCGTGAGCTTGCGCAGGCGTTCTTCGGTATATTGCCGCAAGTCAGGACTGACTTCCATTTGACGGCCGGTGAAATCGATCCGCATGGGTAGACCTCCGGGAATTTCGATGGAGGGAAAGTGGACTGGCAGGAAGCTCTCAAGCCTTCACCCGGCGCTGGTGGGTGCTGGGAATTCGCATGTCTTCGCGGTACTTGGCAACGGTCCGGCGCGTCACGCAGATGCCCTTCACGCGCAATTGTTGTGCGATCTGGTCGTCGGTAAAAGGGTGCACCGGATCTTCTTCTTCAATCATTTTCTTGACCAGACGTTTCAGGTTGATGAGCGAGGTTGAGCCGCCCGAGGGTCCCTGCACGGCTTCGGAAAAGAAGTAGCGCAATTCGTAAACCCCCTGGGGAGTGTGCGCGTACTTGTTGGCGACGGCGCGGCTGACGGTGGAGGGATGTACGCCCACCTCCTCCGCGACCTCTTTAATCATCATGGGCCGCAAAGTGTCGATGCCCTTGTCCAGGAACTCTGCCTGGCGGCGGATGATGGCCTCGCACACTCGGATGATCGTGTGCTTGCGCTGCTCGATGTTCTTGATGAGTTGGATGGCGGAAGTGAAGCGCTCCTTGACGTAATTCCTCACCTCGCGCGTCGTGCCGTCGGTTTCGAGCATCCTCCGGTAGTGCCGGCTCAGGCGCAATTGCGGCAAGCCGTCTTCGTTCATCATTACCTGGTAACCGTCGCTCATCTTGACGAACGTGACGTCCGGTTCGATGAGCCTCGTCTCCGCCCGGTTGTAACGCTGCCCGGGACGGGGATCGAGTTTGCGGATGATCTCCACGCAGCGCTCAACCGATTTAACCGGCCGGTCGAGCGCCCGCGCGATCTCGCGGTACTGCTTGTTCTGAAGCTGCTTCAAATGCTCGGAAACGATGTGCTGCGCCAAGGTGTTTTCCGGGGCGAGGGTGCGAAGCTGGATCAGTAGGCATTCGCGCAGGTCGCGCGCGGCCACCCCCAGGGGGTCGAATTCCTGCACCAAGGCCAGCGCCGCAAGGACGTCCTCCAGGGTGTGTTCGCCCGATTGCGCAATCTCCTCCAAGGTCGCGGTGAGATAGCCATCCTCGTTCAGGTTCCCAATGATCGACTGCCCCGCCTCGCGGACCGCATCGGAAGAGATCGAAAGACTCAACTGCCATTCCAGGTGATCGGACAGCGAGGCGGGCTGCGAGAGGAAATTCTCGAAAGAGGGCTTTTCGACAACTTCCGATTCGGGGGACCGGTAACCCGGGTCGAGGTAGTCATCAAAGAACGACCCGAAATCGATCTCCTGAAAGGAGTCATGGTTGTCCCCGGCCACCACTCCCTGGTCGGCAGGGGGTTCGACGGGTTTGTCGGCGGCCTCCTGCTTCTGGACGTCTTCCGGGACGGGCGCGTCTTCCGCCAGTTCTTCCAGCACCGGGTTGGCGACCATCTCCTGGTTGATCATCTCGCGCAGCTCGAGCTTGTTCAGCGCCAGCACGCTGACCATCTGCACCAGGCCGGGCGTCAGAATCTGCTTCTGCGCCACCTTGAGGTGCAGTCCGAGTCTGGGTTGCGATCCGCCCATTAGACAGCCAGCCTGAAGTTGTCACCGAGATAGATGCGCTTCACTTCCACGTCGTTGCCGAGCTCCTCGGGAGTGCCCGACCGGAAGATCCGGCCGTTGTTGATGATATAGGCGCGGTCGGTCACGCGCAGGGTTTCGCGGACGTTATGGTCCGTCACCAGCACTCCGATTCCGGAATCCTTGAGTTGGACGATGATCCTCTGAATATCCAGCACCGTCAACGGGTCAATTCCCGAGAACGGCTCATCCAGTAAAATAAATGATGGCGATATAACCAGCGAGCGCGCGATTTCCACGCGCCGCCTTTCCCCGCCTGACAGCAGGTAGCCGTAGCTTCGCCTCACCTGCTGCAAGCCCAACTCCTCGATCAATTCCTCCAGACGTTCGCGCCGCTGGTGCGCACTGAGGCGCAAAGTCTCCAGCACCGCCATTATATTCTCTTCCACAGTGAGTTTGCGAAAAATGGAGGGCTCTTGGGGGAGATAGCTGATGCCGTTCCTCGCCCGGAGGTACATCGGCAGCCCGGTGATGTCCACTCCGTCGAGGAGGACCTGGCCCGAGTCAGGGTCGGTCAGGCCCACGGTGATGTAGAACGTCGTGGTCTTGCCCGCGCCGTTCGGTCCGAGCAACCCTACTACTTCTCCCTGAGCGATCCGGAGATTAACATCGTCAACAACCTTCCGACCCTTGAACGACTTGGTCAGATCGACTGTGGAGAGAATCTGCATTGTCGCTCATTGCGCGATGCGGTGTTTCGAAAGTGTGGGCGACTCATCACCTCCGTCCACTTCCAACCTATCATCGCGAATATAGAAAGTCAAACGCCGGCCCGTCGTGAAGCCCTTGTCCGCATCGTAGAGTGTGGGCGGGCCGCCGCTCAGAAGCATCCTTCCATCCTTCGCGAAGAACTCGCCGTGGTTCCCCGCCGCGCGCCGCCCCGGCTGCGTCACGCGCACGTGTCCTTCGGCGATGGCGCGCTCCAGCTCCGTCGCTTCCGCGCCCGGCGTGCCGGAGAAATACGCGTCCACGCGGTCCGCTTCGAGCGTCGTGTCTTCGGTCTGCAGCTTCACGTTGCCGCGGTAGCTCGCCTTGCGCCCCTGATCGAAATACTCCAGCCGGTAGGCGCGAATCGTCACCGGACGCGTCTCGTGTTTCCCCGCCCCTGCGGCGGAATTCTCCGCCACCAGCGACGCCGGTTGCAGGTGGGACGTCCGCACCTGGTATCCCGAACTCAAACGCCGTTCGTTGCGATAGACATCCAGCGCCGCCGATTCGATGACGTCGGTTCCCCGCCAGGCGCGGACGTTGCCTTCGTAATGCACGGTTTGGTTCTGGCGTTTTACCACTACGCGGTCGGCGAGAACGTTGGTGGCGCCCGCGGCGCTCCGCAGGTGCGTCGATTGCACTTTGCCGGTTCCCTCGGCGGAGTTGTCGCGCAAATCGATCACCACTCGTTCGGCGCGGGTGCGCATGTCCGGGTCTCGGAGCTCAGGACGGCCGGTGAGAGTTACAGATTCGGTTTCGGCATCGTAAGCAGCCAGATCCGCCGTGCCTTGGCGGTCGCCCTCGCGAAATTGAAAATTGCCCCACTGCCGGACGGTCCGCACCGTCTGTAACGCCGCATCAAAACCCGCCTCCAGGTGCTCGGCGGAACTCTCCTGCGCGACGCTCCCCGGCGGGGCGATCTTGGGGGGCTGGAAAACGACCCGGGTGCCGGATTCCCCGCGCAATGTCTCCAGCCGGTTCCGCCCGTCAAACGCCATCAGGAACTGGCCGGCCGTGATGACGCGAGTGCCGACCTTCGCGTCGGAGGGAGTCACCACCAGTTTCCCCGCCCCTGCCGTTTCGGCGCTCTGGAGGCTCTGCCCATGCGACTGAAAACTGAAGCGCAGCCCGTCGGCGGTGAGTTGCTTCGTCTCTGCGGCCGAATTTCCCGGTGCCGGCCGCGCCGCGAGCTGGGCCAAGCCAGCGCGCGCGGATTCTATTTCAAGCTTGACGTTTCCCGAGGCGGTGCCCTTTTGCGCCTCGGGATGCGCGCCGGCAAAACTCACTTCCACTCGTTGCGCCTCGAGACGCGTGACGTTGCCGGGGCGCTGCGATTCAAACTGGACATTGCCTTCCGCGACGGCCGCCCGCAGCTCTTCGCTGGCGGGGTCGAACTCGCCGCGCATCATCTGCGCGCCGCCTTCCAGGCGCGCCGCCTCGGAGGAATCGAGCGCCCGCGCGCCGTCCGTGAAAATCGCCCGCGTGATGCGGTTCCGGTTGTCGAGCGAAACGATCCCGCTTCCGGCCACAACGCTTCGCTGTCCTTGACTGATGCTGACCGGCCCGGCGAGTGAAACTTCGCCCTTTTCCTTGTCGTAGCGCGCGCGCGCCGCCGTGAGGTGAACGGGAAGCTGCGGTTCGGTTCCGCCTTTCAGCCGCAGGTCGGCGCTGATCTCCTGCTTCAGTTCCAGCCAGCCCTCGCGGGTCGCGTAGCTCATGCCGCGCGCCGTTCCTTCCACCGGGCCGATGCGATACCGCACCGGTTCGTCACTCACTACCTGTGAGCCTTGCTGCCGGAAATACAGTTTAGATGTTTCCAGCAACACCGAGCGCTGCGCGTCAGGACCGCTTCGCGCTTTATCGTTGGCCGGCGCATTCAATTCAATCTGCACCGTCCCGGCGCTGAAGAGGTCGCCGGACTGCTGGTTATATTCGCAGCGGCGCGTGCGCAACACGTCGCGCCGATCGCCGGTCTTGCCGAAAAACTCCACATACACGTCCTCGAGCACCGTCGCCCCACCCTGCTTGAACGCCACGGTGCGCGCCGCGTGCACGGTGAAGACCTGGCGGCCTTCGTCCGAGCGCGTAAAGCTATAGCCGGAAAGCTGCTGGTGGACGTCGCTGGGTACCGGCGGAGGCGGGACCAGGATCTTCTTCTGGCGGGAAAAGCTCCGCCAGTAGGCCAGTGTGACAATCAGGACCGTAACCGCCAGCGCCCCGCTGACGATCCCCGCGATCAGTTTTTTCCGCCGCGCCATCAGCGCGACGCTTTCCATGACGTGCAATTGATCACTCTCGTGTTATCTGATTTCTGTTCTAAGCTGTCAGCTGTCCTTCGTCCTTAGTCCTTAGTCTTTCGTCCTTTGTCCTTTTCTTACTTCCTTCATCCTTCACACTTCATCCTTGTTCTTTGAAGTCCTTGATGATCAATTGCAGCGTCGTCGAATCCTGATAGCGATTCTCGTCCAGCGTAAACGCCAAGTCCACGCGATCGCCCATCGAGAGTCCACTGGCTCGCGCGGCCATTCCCCAGCCCAGAGCATCGAAGGAAGCCGCCCCCTGCCCCACTCTCAACTTTAGATGCTTTTCCTTGAGAATGCGTGGCGGGGCGAGCAACCGCGCGTCCCGCGCGGCGAAGACAGGAGTGGGATTTCCAAAGCCGTACGGCTCCAGCCGTTTGACCTCTTCGTGAAGGTTCAGGTCGAGGTCCGCGAAGCTGACTTCGCCATCCATGCGCAGCGCCGGTTCGAGATCCTGCGTTGTGAGCGTCGCGCGCGCGTGGGATTCAAACCGCGCCGCCAACTCCTGGATGCGGCCGGCGGGAATCGCGAAGCCCGCCGCCTGCGCGTGGCCGCCAAAACGCGCGAAGAGGTCACCGGTCTGATTCAGCGCGTCGAGCAGATGAAACCCCTTGATCGAGCGGCCCGAGCCCACTCCTTCGCCGTTTTCGACGCCGATCACCAGGGTGGGGCGATAATACCGGTCGACGACGCGCTGCGCCACGATGCCGATCACTCCCCGATGCCAGCCTTCGCCGGCAAAGACCAGTGAATGTTGCGCGGCTTTCTCCGGCTGCCGCCGCAATTGGTCCAGGATCGTCTCCAGGATCTGCTCCTCGACGCGCTGCCGCTCGCGATTCAGGGTCTCCAATCGCTCGGCGATGGTGCGCGCCTGCGTGGTATCTGAAGTTGTAAAAAGATCGATGACGTCGCGGGCGTTCTCCATGCGGCCGGCGGCGTTGACGCGCGGCGCCAGTCGAAACGCCACGTCGCCAGTCCCAACCTCGCGGCCCTCCAGGCCCGCGACGGCCAGCAGCGCCGCCAGCCCCGCCTGCGACGGTTCGCTCAAACCCGCCAGACCGAAATGCGCTATCACGCGGTTCTCGCCCACCAGTGGCACCACATCAGCAATCGTGCCGAGAGCGACGATCTTCAGATACGACTGCACGTGCCGATCCGACCAGCGCTCTCCCAGCAGCGCCTGCGCCAGCTTGAAAGCCACCCCCACGCCGGAGAGATTCTTCTCCGGATAACGGCAATCTTCGCGGCGCGGATTCAGAATCGCGCACGCCGGCGGCAGTCGGTCATCCGGCAGGTGATGGTCCGTCACAATGCAATCGAGTCCCAGTTCGCGCGCTCGCCCCAACACCTCGTGCTCGCGAATGCCGGTATCGACGCTCAACACAACGCTGTAACCGTCGGCCTGCGCCCGCTCCACAACCGGCACGCGCATTCCGTAGCCGTCCGTCAAGCGATGCGGGATGTGCGCGTCCACCGAGGCCCCCAGCCCGCGCAGCGCGGTTAGCAGCACCACGACGGCCATCGTGCCGTCCACGTCATAATCACCGTAAATGAGAATTTTTTCTTTGCGCTCGATGGCGCGGCGCAGGCGTTCGACCGCCGCGCCCATATCCGCCATCAGAAAAGGGTCGTGGAGCTGGTTGAGGGAAGGATGGAGGAAACGCTGTGCCATTTCCGGTTCCGCGACTTCGCGCAAAACCAGCAGTCGCGCCACCAGGGGCGGCACACTTAGCTCGCGGGACAATTTCGCGACCGCTTCCGGATTGATGGTGGGAATTTGCCAGCGCATCGAATCGCTTCATCGTGACAGAGGATGCGGGAGCTTGCAAGAGTGGAAGGCGGTGAGTCGAGCCAGGATTCAGGAGTCAGAATTCAGAAGCAGAAGCCACGAACCCGCACTACGAAGTAGAGAGGCAACCATCGAAGGTCATTTGGCATTGCTTCCGGAGCGCCGGCGGCGTCCGTGCCAGAGGCTGAGGATTTCGAGACGCTCGGACCGGATTCGGTACGCGATGGAATACGGAGGAATGATGAGGTCTCGCGTTCCCGGTCTCGGGCCCGGCTTGCCGAGCTGCGGGAATTCCGCGAGATGCTCCACGCTGCCCACCAGATGCGCCGCCACCCGCCGCGCGGCCTGGGGCTTGTCCTGCTCGATGAAGTGCTCAATCTCCGCCAGGTCGGCGATGGCCTGCTCGGTCCAGACTATTTGCATGGGGGTGGAGGCAGCTTGCGTTTGCTGCCCCAGGACTGCAGGTAGCGTTTGACCTCTTCGTGCCGAACCACCCGCCCCGCGTCAGCGTCGCGGATGCCTTGGTCGATTTTCGCGAGCCGCGTTTCCTGCTCCTCGACGTAGCTTTCCAGGGCCTCGAGGGCCAGCCGGGAACGGTTACGGGCGGTGGCTTTCGATAACCCCTCGAGCCGCCGTTTCAGGGGGATGGGAATTCGCACCGTCAGGATGGCCGTGGATGAGCTTGAGGCGCTCTTGGTCTTCATGTACACATTTGTATTAAAGGAAGGTCTGTCCTGTCAAGAAGCGTCTTGCCGTGTTCCCGGAAAGGCGCGGTGAGGGATTGGGCGGGATGAAAAGGGAGAAAGGTCTCACCGCACCGAAGTCGGATGGAAGGCCCAGTCGACCTGATAGTAATACAGGTCAACGGTCACCGTGTAGTCGGCGGTAATCAACGCGGCGTTGGGATGTTTTTCGACGTGGATATCATCACGTCGCAGCGGGATATCGAGTCTTTGGGCTTCTCCGTGAATGATGTCCCGGAGTTGTTCAGCCGACCGCTCGTTGGCTTCGGCGAAGCGCGCCTCTTCATACATCTTGTCCCTCAACTGGGAGTTGGCGAAGTAAGGCGGAAAAACTCTCTTGCAGACGTAACCTGCCACCCCGAGCAGCAGCAAGGCCAGAATGGTTTTCAGACGAATCATGCCAAGCTCCGTGTCGCACCGCATCCGGTTCCTTGAAGCCGGACCCCTCGAGTGGCGACCCATACTTCCCTGGATGATAAGCCAAGAGAGGTACTCAATCAAATCGAATGGCCCCCTTGGGGCGGAGACGCGCGAGCTGCCGGCGAAACGTTCAGTGGCTTGCAATATGCGCCGGGCCAGCCGGCTCTTTCGCGTTACGCCCCTTCCGGGTGGGTGGACCGTTCCCTGCCTTTCCTCCGCTGACTTTGGCCCCTTTTGGCCCTTGACGACTCTAGCCAGATGTGATAGCCTATATTTTGCCCACGGAGAGGCTAGCACACCCTGGCACGCTTTGGGGCCCCCGGACTCCGAGGAAGGTCACGGTACTGGACACCCGTCACAGGAAAATCCCCCCAGTGGACGGAGCCATCGGGACAGTTGAGCAAGCTCGTGACGGCCATGCAATATTTACTGTTTTTACGAACCGGAGCCTTTAGGTTATTGATTCTAAATGGCAAAAAAGATACACGTTCTAATAAGCCATCAAAATATAAGAAAACAAACAAGATATCTTGAGTAAGCCGTTATCTATATGAAACAAATAGATATAGCCGACAGGACTCTCACCGATTGGCGCCCAGACTTCGAGCGAGGGGGGGGTAGCGCTCACTTGTGGGATTTGGCCTAGCGCGGCAGGGAGATGCGGAACGTCGTCCCGCGGTTGACCTCGGTAGTGAATTCGATCGAGCCGTTGTGGAGTTGAATGATCCGGTAGACCATGGCTAGCCCCACGCCCGACCCACCGGGCCGGGTGGTGAAGTAAAGGGAGAAGATTTTGGAGCGCGCTTCCGGCGGAATGCCGACGCCCTGGTCGGCGATCCCCAGTTCCAGGCGGTTGGGGAGAGAGCGCGGGACGACGCTCAGTTCGCCGCCAGCGGGCATCGCCTGGCAGCCGTTGAGGACCAGATTCAGCAACGCCTGTTTCATCAAATCGCGATCGAGGCGCAAACGCGGCAGGCCGTCCTGGGGCTCGAAGCGCAGCCGAACGTTGTTCTGAAGCGCCTGCGGTTCCGCCAGCATGAAAACGTCGCGGATGAGTATCTCAAGATCCGTGTCCACCGGACGCAATTCGAGCGGCCGATTGAAGTCGAGAAAGGTTTTGACCACGCGGTCCAGGCGGCGGATCTCCGCGCTCAGGATTTCCAGTTGCGGCTTGACCAGTTCGCCCTGGTCGGGGAGTTTGGACTTGAGAAGCTCCAATTGCAGGACCATGGCGTTGAGCGGGTTCTTGACCTCGTGGGCCATGCCCGAGGTGACCCGCCCGAGCGCCGCCAGTTTTGCGGTGATGTCGACCTGGTCCTCGAGGCGGGCGCGAGTCGAGGCATCGCGCAGCGTCACCAGGCTCCCCACGCGCTCACCCTCGGCCTCGACGAACTGGACACTCACGGCGACGCGCGGGATGTCGGCGCCGGGCTTCGACTCGACCATCTCCCAGGTCAGCGACTTCCGCTTCTCGAACGCCTCGCGCACTGCCTGTTCGAGAGGCCCGTCATCGGCGAAGACCGCGGCGGCGCCCGCGTGCGCGGCGGGATCCGACCGCCGCGGGAGAAAACGTGCGACGGCCGGCGTGGCGAGCACCAGCCGGTCCTGCTTGTCGAAGAGCAGCAGGCCGTCGGTGAGGTTGGAGAAGAGCTGGTTGAGGTTTTCCTTCAGCGCAACGAACGCCGCCTTCTCGCCGCGCATCTGCTCGCCCAGCAGGTTCAATTTGGAAGAGAGGACTCCCCACTCGTCGGCGCGCTCGATGGGAAGGCCTTCCGCGTATTCACCGCGCGCCATGCGGTCAACGCCGCGCGAAATCGTCTCCAGTGGGCGCAACAGGCGAAAGGAAACGACACCGGCCGAGAGCGTCGCCAGCAGGATGGCCAGGGCGGAAAGCGTGAGGGCGGCGCTCAACTCGGGCTCGATCTGATTGCGCAGGAAGAGCGTGGAGACGCCGACGCGCACATCTCCGAGGGGTTTGCCTCCCAGAGCGAGAGGCAACAGCACTTCGTAAATGCGCGAAGGGCCGTAAACCACGCGGAGCTGTTCGACGAGGCGCGAACCGACCAGTTCGGCGAGGGGCGGCGCGGGCTCGAACCGCCGCCCGATTTCCGCCGGATCATTGTGCACCAGGACGCGGTGTTCGGTGTCGGTAATGGTGACGTAATAGATGGTCGGGGAATAGCCGACGGCGGATTCCATCAGTGAGGCAAGACCGGCGTCCTGGGCGAGCGTGGTCTGGACGAAGTCGTGAAGGGCAGGCGCGTCCGCCGGGTCAGCGCCCGGAGGCATTTTGCGCTGAGCCAGGACATTCCGCGCCTGATGATAGATTTCGCTGGCCACGTACTGGCCTTTGCTCTCCACTTCCGCCAGCGCCTGCCGGGTGAGGCTGGAGAGGTAGAGCGTGGACGTGGCCAGGACGACGAGCAAGACCAGAAAGGAAATGAGCGCCGTGAGCTTGGCTTTAAGGCTGAGTCTCATATTCCTTCAGCTTGTTGTGAAGGGTCTTCAGGCTGATGCCCAAGAGTTCCGCCGCGCGCGTCTTGTTGTTTTGGGTGGAGGCCAAAGTCTCGATGATCAGGAGGCGTTCAGCTTCCGCAACGCTCATGCCGGAGCGCAGACGCAGGCCGTCTTCGGCGCCAGCGGGCGCGGCCTGTCCGAATTCCTGCGAGAGATCCCGCAGACGCAGAACATCCACGGGACAGATCACCAACGCGTGCTCCAGCGTGTTACGCAATTCGCGGACGTTGCCGGGCCAGGAGTAGCGGCGGAACGTCTCAAATACCGGGGTGTCAACGCCCCGGATGCCGCGGTTATGCTTGCGGTTCAGATCCTCCAGCATCGCCGCCGTCAGGTCTTCCAAGTCCTCCAGGTGCTCGCGCAAAGGGGGCATGGAGATGTGAACCACATTAAGCCGGAAGTAGAGGTCGTTGCGCAGTTGCCCCTTGGCCACGGCCTCGGCCGGGACCTTGTTGGTCGAGGCGAGGACACGGACGTCCACGGAAATCTCCGCCTTGCTTCCCAGGCGGCGAACCTTGGAATCCTCCAGCACGCGCAGGAGCTTCGCCTGGGTGGCGAATGGCATCTCGCCAATCTCGTCCAGCAGCAGGGTGCCCCCGTCGGCCAATTCGAAGCAGCCCACGCGGCGTTCCACGGCGCCGGTGAAGGCGCCCTTTTCATGGCCGAAGATCTCGCTCTCCATCAGCGTTTCGGGAATGGCGGCGCAATTGACGGCGACAAACGGCTTGGCGGAGCGCGGGCTAAGGTCGTGGAGGGTCCGTGCCGCCATTTCCTTGCCCGTCCCACTTTCACCGGTAATCAGCACCGAGGCTCGCGAAGGCGCTACCTGGGCGATGAGCGTCATGACCTCCTGCATTTTCTTCGACCGGCCCACCAGCCGCCCCAGGAAACCCAGCTCCCGCAGCCGCCGCTGCGCGATCTCCAGTTGGCGGTCCTTCTCCGAGATTTCCAGGAAATTCCTCAGCTCGACTTGCAGGCGCTTGGGGTCGAGCGGCTTCTCAAGAAAGTTGAAGGCGCCGAGCTTGGTCGCTTCGACCGCTTCCTCAATGCTTCCCTGCCCGGTCAAAATGATGAACCCGATGCCGGGCCGCGAGTCGTGAAGTTGCTTGAGCAAGTCCATGCCCCCCATGCGGGGCATGCGCAGGTCAGACAGGATGAGTATCGGGTTGAAGGCGGGAACCTTTTCCAGCGCTTCCATGCCGTCGGAGGCGATTTCGGCTTCGTAGCCCCACGCGCGCAGCAGGTCGGCAAGGCCCTGCCGCTCATGGGCTTCGTCCTCGACCACCAGAATCTTGGCACCCTTGGCCACGCCGGGTATTCCTCCCTGCCCGCCAGTATAGTACACCGGCGCGCGCCCTCGAAACTGATCGGGCGGTGGGAGGTCCGCGGGGGATCGCAAGGAAACGCCGCGCGGAGGACTTGCGGGGAAGCGGGCACGGCAGCGGGGGCGTGAGAAAACATCATGGCGAATGAATAATTACGAGCCTTGTACCAACCCTGCATCAAGTATTAAACTTGTCGAGTTGATTGTACAGTTGCCCCCTATGCGAACCGCTGTCCTGATTGTTGACGACGAAGAATCCGCCCGGGCGTTCTGCGTTGATGCTCTCACCGACCTGGGGTTTGAGGCGCGCGGGGCCGAATCCGCGGGGCGCGCGCTGGCGCTGCTGGAGAGCGGAGAATTCGATATCGTCCTCGCCGACCTCCGCATGCCGGGGATGAGCGGCGTGGAACTTCTGCGAACCGTTCGGCAGACCTTTCCCGAAATCGATTTGGTGCTGATGACGGGTTACGGAACGATCCCCTCGGCCGTCCAGGCCATGAAGCAGGGCGCCTACGACTATCTGACGAAACCTTTGAAGCTGGAGGATCTGAAACGCGTCTTCCTGCGGCTGGTCGAGAAACAGGAACTCGCCGCAGAAAATCGCCTGCTCCGCGAACAGGTCAAGGCGCACCAGGGCTTTGCCAGCTTGATCGGCACCTCGCCGAAGATGCAGAAGGTTTATAGGCTGATTCTCAAAATCGCTCACAAACGCCACCCGGTGCTCGTCATGGGAGAGAGCGGTACGGGCAAGGAACTGGTGGCGCGCGCCATTCACGGTTACAGCCCCTGGCAGAAGAAACCCTTCGTGCCCGTGGACTGCGGAGCTCTGACGCCGGCCTTGATCGAGAGCGAACTCTTCGGCCACGTGCGCGGGGCGTTTACCGGGGCCACGCAGAGCCGGCTGGGATTACTGGCGACGGCGCAGGGCGGGACGGTCTTCCTGGACGAAGTCGCGGAACTGCCTGTGGAACTGCAGTCCAAACTCCTGCGGGCGCTTCAAGAGCGGGAAATCAAACCCATCGGCAGCAACGAGCGCACGCGCCTCGATGCGCGCATCATCGCCGCCACCAATCAAGACTTGGAAGCGGCCATTCGGCGGGGAGATTTCCGCAAAGAACTTTACTTTCGCTTGGATGTTGTCTCGATCAAAATCCCGCCGTTGCGGGAGAGAAAGAGTGACATCCCTCTGCTGGTTCACTATTTCATCGAGCGGCACAGTGGAAGTGGTGAGAAGGTTTCGGGGATCTCGCCTGACGCCATGTCGCGCCTCATGACCTACGATTGGCCCGGCAATGTCCGGGAATTGGAGAATTGCGTCCAGCGGGCTCTGTCGCTCGGGGCGGGAGCGCTCATCCAGGTTAAGGATCTGCCCTCCAACGTGCTGCAACCGATCATAGGCGTGCCGGCGAGCCAGGAAGTTGCCACCCTCAAGGAACAAGAGCGACGCGCCATCCTGCACGCGCTGGAGAGCACGCACGGCGACCGCGTCCGGGCCGCGCGCCTGCTCGGCATCGGGAAGACGACCATCTACAGAAAACTCAAGGAGTACGGAATCGAAGAGGTCCAAAAGACCCCAACCACCACTTGATGTTTGGAAAAGTTGAGAGTTGAAAGTTGAGAGTCGAACGTCAACCATTGACGGCTGGCGACGGCCAAAGTGCACCGCCGTGTCAGTTGCTTTGATTGTGAACTGTTAACTTTCAACTCTCGACTGCTTTACCATGTCCACCATCGCGCTCGACGCCACCTACACCGTAGACCCCCAGCCCTCCGGGGTGGCGATCTACTCCCGCAAGTTGATCGAGGCTCTCGCGACCCTCGATGTGCCGCACCGCTTTCTGCTCTGCTATCGGCTCTCGAGATTCAACCGGCGACGCGAGTTCATGAGACCTCAGTTGCCCGCGGGGAAAACCGCCCCGTCCTTCTCCGTGCGGCTCTTTCAGGAGCCGCTGACGTTTTGGCTGCCGTGGCAGGCGCGCCTTTTCCACAGCCTGGCGCAGCGGCCTCCGGCATTCCGGTTCGCGAAAGAAATTGTCACCGTGCATGATGTCTTTCCGTTGACCGGGCGGGAATATTCGACGCCGGAGTTTCAGCGGAAGTTCTCCGCACTGCTCCGCGAGGCTGTGGCGCGAGCGGCGCGCGTGATTGCCGTGTCGCAATACACCGGGGACCAACTGGTTTCTCATGCGGGTGTGCCGAGGGAGAAGGTCACCGTCATTCACGAGGGCGTGGATCTGCCTGACCGCACACTGCCGCCAGAAGATTTACTCGCGGAGCGCGTGCGCGTGGTGGGACGCGGAAACGCCATGGTCTTGAGTGTAGGCGTGCTGCAGACCCGCAAAAACACGATGACTGCTCTGCGCGCCGTTGCCAGTCTGCCGCAGCATTACCGGCTGGTGCTGGTCGGAGGCGATGGACACGGCAGCGAGGCGATTCACGACTTCATTCGTACCGAGCAGTTGGAATCGCGCGTTATCAGGCTGGGCCATGTCGCCGCGCATCGGTTACCGGTCCTCTATCAGGCGGCGAACGTCCTGCTGTTCCCTTCTCTGGAAGAAGGCTTCGGCCTTCCAGTGCTGGAAGCGATGGCGAGCGGCCTGCCGGTGGTCGCGTCCAACACTTCATCGCTGCCGGAAGTGGGAGGTGACGCCGTTCTCTACATTGACCCCCACAACCCCCGCGACATCGCGGAGAAAGTGGAGCGCGCCGTCGAGGATTTGAAAATGCGAGAGACGCTGATCGCGCGCGGACTCGCCCGCGCCCGCACGTTCACCTGGCGACGGACGGCGGAACAGACCTGCGCGGTTTACCACGAGGTCCTCGCCTCTTGAGACCCATTGCGGTGCGGCGTGGTTTCGCAAGTCGGCCGGCGGTGGGAGGATTCACGATCCCGTACTGCTGTAGTTGCGCACCCCGCGATTCCAGACCACCAGCGCCAGAACGAAAAACGCCACCGCGACGGCCGGCACCAGGTGAACGTAGGACGCGAAAGCATTTCGCCGGAGGAAATACGTGGTGGGATAGAACGAGGCGAAGCCAAAAGGAATGACCCAACTCAGCATAAACTGGATAAAGACGTTGTAGATAGTTAAGGGATAGCGTCCGAAGGTCAGCATGTTGAAAACCGGCGGCACAATGCCCACGCGGTCTTCAAACCAGAACGAGACCGCGGTCAGAATCAGGAACACGGAGATGTAGATAAAGGCTCCGCAGGCGACCATCAGCCCGAACCAGAAATAGTCCGCGGCATTCCACGGCAGGGAGAGCCGCCGGACACAGATGGCGACCACCACGATCCCGGTGATGACTTCCTGGAGCGATTCCAGGCGGAATTTCTCGAAGAGGATTTGAAAGAGCGTGTCGACCGGACGTAGCAGGATGCGATCGAAGCGGCCCTGAATAATGTAGATGTCACCGAATTCGTAGAGGTTCCAACTGACCACATTGAAGAATCCCAGCGGGATCAGCGAGAAACCATAAAGAAAAAGCACCTCATAGAACGACCAGTCTTGCAGCTTTGGGATCTTCGAGAACAGCACTAACACGAATCCAAATCCGAGGACCGTGGCCGCCATCGACGAGAAAACGGCGATAAAGAAGTCCGCCTTGTAAGCCAGGCGCACCTTGGCGTATTGAGCGAAGTAAAGAAGCAGGAGCCTGAGGTGTCGTTTCATTTCACTCGACTTTGAAATCGCCGGTCATGGACCCGGCGCGGGGCGTGGCCGGTCACTCGGATTGCCAGTACGCCTGATGGCCGATGTAGTCGTCATCAGGAAGATTGGCCATGATGAGCCGCTTGAGCTTCAACGGGTCAATCTCTCCCTGGAGCTTGTAAACCACTTCGCCGTCCGGCTTGATGAGCATCGTGTACGGCACTGCGCCGTTCCAGTCCGGGTCGAACGCCGCCATCAGCTTGTAGATGTCCATGTCGCCGAACAGCAGATTCGTGCTCGAAGCGTGCTGCTCCTTGAGGACGCGAAGCACGCCCTTCTCCGCATCCGGATAATTGGTGCTCACGGTCACGAGTTCGAAGGGCCGGTGGCGGTACATTCGGTACATCGTCTGAAATTCGGGGAACTCCTTGACGCAAGGCCCGCACCACGTCGCCCAAAAATCCACAAGCAATAACTTTCCGGTGGAGTTCTTTCGCAATGCCTTCAAGTCCTGGGCGCTGGCCAGCTTCACGGTGACGGGCTCTTTTTCGATCTCGGCCATCTCTCCTTTTCGTCCCGCGGACTTGTACGCCCACTTCGTCGAACAGCCGAAGGAAGGAGTCTTGGCGACGGCCACCGGCTTGCCGGCGAGGAGGGCTTCGATGGCGTCGCGAGTGTCGTGGCGCTTCACATACTGCGGGCGGGGATTGTCGTCCACGCGCCCTTCGTAGCGCAGGTGGCGCTCGGAATCAAAAATGAAAACGTGTGGCGTGGCGGCCGGCCCGTAGGCGCGCGCCACTTTCTGCGTCTCGCCGTCAAAGAGATAAGGGAAGTTGAAGTGGCGATGCGCGGCGCGAATCTTCATCTCTTCGAAAGAATCGCTGACGTCGGTGTAGCCCATTTCGTCCAGGCGCACCGCGTCGGGGGCGTTGGGTTCGATGGCCACAAGCGCCACGCTGCGGTCGCGATACTCGTCGGCGAGTTTTTTGATCCGGCTCTCGTAGAGCTGCGCTGTCGGGCAGTGATTGCAGGTGAAGACCAGCACCAGAACTTTGCTCGCGGCGTAATCCTTCAAGCAGTGAGTCTGGTCGTCGATTCCCGGCAGGCAGAAGTCCGGCGCCGGCGATCCAATGGCCAGCGTCGGATAAGGCGAGTGT
>CAZTHM010000025.1:0-17117 GCA_964613505.1 uncultured Acidobacteriota bacterium
GTGCAGCGCGTCCACGAGATCGTCGTGATGCCAGTGGTCGGGCGTGGCAATCAGGACTGCGTCGAGGTCTTTGCGCTCGAGCAGCTTTCGGTGGTCGGCGTAACCCTTCGCCTGCGGGCCCGCAATCTCCAACGCCAGGTCCTGGTTCACTCCGTAAGCGTCGCAGACGGCGCCCCACTCGGCGCCCTGATCCTTGAAATTCTCCATGTGCCCGCGGCCCATGCCGCCCGCGCCGATAATGCCCATCACGACGCGATCGTTCGCGCCCAACACCTTGCTACTGAATGATGGATGGGAGAGAACTCCCAAACCCACGGCCGCGCTGCGGCCCAGAAACTTCCGGCGATTCATTTCGTCGTTGTCCATAGAAACACCTCCGGCTTGTTGTGGCGCCGATTCTATGAAACTCGCACCGCGCTGTCCAGTGCGCTAGGCGGCGGCAATCACCGGGGGCGTCAGGTTCCTCTCGTGGGTGGATTTGTTCCCACGAATGAGACCGCAGCATTCTGTTGGACGGCGGATTTCCCGAGCGCCGCGAGGGCCTCGCGGCTGGCGCGCCGAGCGGCTCTGAGCGCGGAGGCGGTTTCGGTGATTCCGCCTTCCGAGTCGGAGTGAGCGAAGAAGATGTTGCCGAAGGGTTGCCGGATCTTGGGCGCGAGCTTGGTGAGCACGCCCGGAGCCGACATGAACATCGGGTGGCCGCGCCGGTAGATGCGGACTTCCTCGATCTTTTCGCGCGCGCCGGAAAACCAGGTGTTCAGCAATTCGACGACCTGTTTCCCAAAGCCCAGAACGTAGTTGTCGTCCAACAATTTGGTTCGGTCCGCCTCCGGCCGCGGCAGAAAGCAGGTGAGCACAGCGGGCCGTTTGGTCTCGCGGTTGTCGCGGTTGATTACCCAATCGGCGACGTTGAAATCAACGATGGGCGAAGGCGCGGGGACGTTCGTATCGTAGGAGCCGTTGTAGATGACTTCGCGCGAGCAGACGTTGGCGACGAGATAAGGCTGATAGCGTAAGGCGTCCATCGCCTCGAACTGCTCCCGCGGAAGCCCCTTGACGATTTTCTTGCCGATAAATTTCGGGCAGGCGATGATGACGGTTTTCGCCGCGACGGTCCGTAGCTTGCCTCCCTCAAAGTAGCTGACCAGCGCTCCGGCGCCGCGTGGTTCGACGCGAACGACGGTGGCGTTCTTGTGAATCCTCCCGCCCCCGCTCTTTTCGAGTGCCGTCTCCAGCGCCATGGGAATTTGCCCCAAGCCGCCCGGCCAGGTGAAGCGATCCGGCTCCACGCCGCCCGCCCAGGAGACCGACTCGGCGCCAATCAGCGCGGAAGTATTCTCAGCATCCGCGCCCCAGTTGTTGGGCCCGAAATTATCGAACCAGCGTTTCAATTCCGGCCCATAAGGTTTCAGCAATTCCGCAAACGTCATCGCGTCCAGCTTCTCGCGATCCTTGTCAAGGTCGAGAGCTTTCATATCCCCCTGAAACCTTGCGAAATTCTTCTTGGCGCTTTCCGGGTAGGAAGACTTCCACAAGCCTTCCGCCCAGAACTCGGGGACGAGCTGATTGTTGACAATCGCGGCGTCCACGCTCCGGATGCGATGGATCTTCATCCCCAGTTCCACGCAAAATGCCTCGAGCTGCTCGTCCATTCCGTATGCCGTGCCGGTGGAATACCACTGCCCCAGCCATTCCTCGCTGATGGCGTTGCCACCGAACCGCGGCTCCTTCTCGAGCAGCAGGAAATCCACTTCGCGCAATTCGTAGGCGGCCATCAGCCCACTCGGCCCGCCGCCCACAATGACGACTTCGTGCTCGCGCTCGGGCGGAGGGAATTTGAACTCCGCGCCGTCGCGCACCTGATGACAGAGGGCGTTGTTTTCACTACCCAAGCGCGTTTCGGGCGCGCCCGGCGCGGCGAAGCCCAGCGGCACGGGACAGCCCGACGCCACCGCGCCGCCGATCAGATACTTAATCGCCTTCCTTCGTGAGGGATTTTGTGGATCGCTCATGCGATGTCTTTTGTCGAGACGGTTTTGTTCCGTTCGGCGATTATGGCGCCACAATCGCGGCTTTCACGCTTTTGTCGTCGTACACGACCCTTCCGCCAACGATCGTCAGCACCGGAGCGGTCTTCCGGATCTCCAAGGGTTTGACCGCAAAGAGGTCCTGCGAAAGCACGATGATGTCGGCGAGTTTCCCGGGCTCTATCGAACCCTTCAGCTTGTCCTCGAATTGCGCGTAAGCTGCGTCGCGCGTGTATGCCGCCAGGGCCAGATCGAGCGTGACTCTCTCCGCTCCGACAAAACCCTCCGCCGGTTCTCCCTTGGCGTTTTGGCGTGTGACGGCGTTCTGGATGCCAATGAACGGATCGAGCGAGACGACTGGCCAATCGCTTCCGAATGCCAGCTTGGCGCCGCCAGCGGCAATGCTGTGCCAGGCAAACGAGTTCGCCAAGCGGGCCGATCCCACGTTGCGCGCCCAGACATTGGCGAGGTTCGGCTCCGGGTAGCAATGAAACGGCTCCATGCTGGCGATCACGCCCAACCGGCCGAAGCGCGGAATGTCCGCGGGGTGGATGTTCTCGATGTGCTCGATGCGGAATCGCCGGTCGCGCGTGCCGTTAGCCTGCCCGGCGGCTTCGTAGGCGTCGAGCGTGGTCCGAATTGCCAGGTCGCCAATCGCGTGGGTGATGACCTGGAAATGCCGCCGGTCGAGTTCCAGGACGTTGGCGCGGAACTGCTCGGGCGTGTAGTTCATCGAGCCGGAGAGCTTCGGGTCGTCGGCATACGGCGCGAGCATCGCCGCGGTGTGGGATTCAATCACGCCGTCCATGAAAGCCTTGATAACGCCGCCCCGCACCCACTCGTCGTGGAACCGCCGCCGCCCTTCTTCGTATTGCGCGAGCGTCTTCGCGTCGAGGTGCGGCTCCATCATCAGCGCCGTGGTCATGCGCACCGTCAGCTCGCCTTTCTGGCGCAATGCGTCGTAGAGCTCCATTTCCTCGATGCTGCCGCTGGCGTTCAGGACGCTCGTCAAGCCATGCTGGTTCGCCTCGTGCAGGCCGGCGCGAAGCGCGCGCAGTTTCTCGTCGTGGCTCGGCTGCGGAATCACCTTTCGCACGAGCGTCACCGCTTCTTCCTTCAGCACGCCGGTGGCTTCGCCCGTGGCGGGGTCGCGAACGATCGTTCCCACCACAATTCCGGCTTGCTGCGGATCGGGAGTGTCCTTGCCGATTCCCGCCAGCGCCAAGGCCTTGGAATTCACCCAGACGCTGTGCCCGTCGTAGCAATCCAGCACCACCGGCCGATCCGGCACGACTTCGTCCAGGATTTGTTTTGTCGGCAACCCCGAAGGTTTGAATGCGTCGTAGACCCAGCCGCGGCCGAGCAGCCAAGCCCGGTCGGGATGCGCAGCGGCGAAAACGCGCACGCGCCGCTGGATCTCCGCCGCCGTGTAGATTCCGTCGAGATTGACCTGGTCGAGGGACAGGCTGCCGTCGAGGAAATGGATGTGGCTGTCGATGATGCCCGGCATCGCCATCCGGCCGCCCAGCTTGATGACGCGCGTCGCCGGGCCTTGGAGTTTCACGATCTCCGCGTCGTCCCCGACCGCCGCGATCCGGCCGTTGCGAATGGCAAGCGCCTTCGCCCACGGCCGCGCCGGGTTCGAGGTGTAAATGTGGCCATTCAACAGCAGGAGGTCTGCGGCCGGGGACGTAGGCTCTTGCGCCCAGACCGGGCCGCCAAGCAGGGAGGCTAGAAGAAGCCAGACCGGCGCCCATCGCACCTGTAGTCTCATAAGTTGCCCGGCGCTCGAAGATGGGTCTCTCGCGATGTCGAATCTTTGCGAAAAACGGGCGGAAATTCTCCGTAATCTGTTGAATCTAACCGCGATAGACGCAGCGGCTCCGTTTTTTCGGACATTTTATACAAACCCTTTATTTCCAACGTCTTACCCGCCTCGTAGTTCCAGAGGAAAAGAATTCCTTTTTGTGAGCGCCGTCCGGCGCTCCGCGGCTGACCATCCCCTCGAGCCGGTCCTGGCGGCCTGCTGAGGCTACGACTGAAGCGTACACTTCAGAGTTCACACAATTAGCCTATCATAGATCGAGCGCGTCGTCAAGAGGGCAAAGTGTCCCTCCGGCGGCTTACTCTCACGGCATATGGACAGCAAGGATCTTCCGCTCCGTCATCTCCTCGATGGCGTATCGCAGCCCCTCGCGCCCCAGACCGGAATCCTTCACCCCGCCGTAAGGCATGTGGTCGATGCGAAAGGTGGGCACATCGCCCGCCATCACTCCGCCCACCGTCAGTTCCTCGAAGGCCGTGAACATCAGCTTCGCATCGCGAGTGAACACACCCGCCTGCAATCCGTAGGGCGAATCGTTCACGCGCCGGAGCGCCTCGGCGAAATCGTCGTAAGGCTCGACGGTAACCACGGGTGCGAACACCTCTTCGCAGTTGACGCGCTGCTCGGGCCGCGTGCCGGTAAGAATCGTGGGATCGAGCATGGCAGCCTGGCGCTTCCCTCCGCAGAGAAGGGTCGCGCCCGCCGTCACGGCTTCTTCGATCCACGTCTCGGCGCGCCGGGCAGCGGCTTCGCTGATCATCGGGCCGACGTCGGTCGTCTCCTCGAGCGGGTCGCCGAGTTTCAGTTTTTTCACTCGCGGCACAAAGGCTGCCAGGAACTTCTCGCGCGCGCTACGCTCGACGAAAATCCGTTGCACCGAAATGCAAGTTTGTCCAGCGTAGGAGAAGCCGCCCAGCGTGCATCGTTCCGCGGCGTAATCGAGGTCGGCGTCGCCGTGGATGATGACGCTCCCGTTTCCCCCCAGCTCCAGCGTCACCCGCTTCTTTCCGGCACGCTTCTTCAGCTCCCAGCCCACGGCAGCGCTGCCCGTAAAGCTGAGCATCTTCAGCCGATCGTCGGAGATCATGGGCTCGGCATCAGCCACCGCCACGGGCAAGACGTTCAATCCGCCCGCCGGCCAGCCCGCCTGCTGGACGAGTTCGGCGAGCAGGAGCGAGCAAAGCGGCGTTTGCGGCGCGGGCTTGTGGACGATGGTGCATCCCGCAGCGATGGCGGGCGCCCACTTATGCGCCACCAGATTGAGAGGGAAATTGAAGGGAGTTATCGTTGCGATGGGCCCGATGGGAAACCTGCGCACGATGGCCCAGCGGCCCGCCGTCGCGGCCTGAACGTCGAGTGGCAACCATTCGCCGTAAATGCGTGTGCTCTCCTCGGCGGCGAGGGTGAAGGTGAGGACCGCGCGGTCCACTTCCACGCGGGCGGTTTTGATGGGCTTGCCAGCCTCCCGCGCCAGGGTGCGCGCGAACTCCTCGCGGCGCGCCGCGATGCCATCGGCCACCGCGCGGAGCACGCGTTGGCGTTCGTAAGCCCCGAGCTTCCGCGTAACTTCGAAGGCTTTGACGGAGGCTCCAATTGCGGCTTCGACGTGCCTCCGCCCTGGCTGCACGACGCGCGCCATCACGCTTTGGTCCGCAGGCGCGCGCACTTCCACGGCCGAACCCTCGGAAAGCCACTCACCGTTGACGAGGTAGCCGAAGGTTCTAATTTGCGTGTCAGCAGTGAGAGTCATGGTTCCCGCCTTCGCGCGGGAAAACTCCTAGCGCGCGTGAGAAAAAGCCTGCGGCGCCGATGCGCAAACCTGGGCCAGCGCGGCTTCGAGCACATCGAGTCCCTCTTCAAATTGCTCGTCGGTCACGACTAGGGGCACGAGCACGCGGATCACGTTGCCATACGTGCCGGTCGAGAGGACCACCAGCCCGTGCTCGCAGCAGTAGCGCGCCACCTGTTTAGTTTCAATTTCCGCCGGCTCGCGCCACTCGCGCGAGCGCACAAGTTCGATGGCCTGCATGGCGCCCAGACCACGCACGTCGCCGATCAGTGGCCAGCGCTCCTGCCACGATTTTGCGCGCGTGACGAAACGCTCGCCCAGACGGTTGGCGCGCGCCAGAAGATCTTCCGCTTCGAAAGTCTCAATCACCGCCAGGGCCGCCGCGCACGACAGGGGATTGCCGCCGAACGTGCCACCCAACCCACCGACCTCCGCGGCGTCCATGATTTCCGCGCGCCCCGTGATGGCGGCGATCGGCAGCCCGCCGCCCAGCGACTTCGCCGACACCAGGATGTCCGGCTCGACTCCATAACGCTCGCAGGCGAAAAACGTCCCGGTGCGCCCGAAGCCCGTCTGGACTTCGTCGGCAATAAAGAGGATTCCGTGGCGCCGGCAGATCTCTGCCAGAACTCGAAAATACTCGGCGGGTGGCGCCACAAATCCGCCCTCGCCCAGCACCGGCTCGACGACCACCGCCGCGACCGACTTCGCATCGACGACGCGGCGGAACGTGTCCTCCAGGTGCCGCGCGCAGTGAATATCGCAGGAAGGATAGCTCAGCGAGAAAGCACAGCGATAGCAGTAGGCATACGGCACGCGGTGGACCTCGCCGACGAAGGGTTCGAAGCCGCTTTTATAGGGATGAATCTTGCTGGTGAGCGAAAGGGTGAGCAGCGTTCGACCGTGAAAACCGTCTTCAAAACAAATGACCGCGGGCCGCTTGGTATGGCAGCGCGCGATCTTGACGGCGTTCTCGACGGCTTCGGCGCCGCTGTTCACAAGAAAAGTCTTCTTCGCAAAATTGCCCGGAACCAGCACATTGAGCCGCTCGGCCAGCCGAATGTAACTCTCGTAGGGCGTGACGTTGAAGCAGGTGTGGAGATGGCGGTCGAGCTGGGCGCGCACCGCCGCCGTCACGCGCGGCGCGCGATGCCCCACGTTGAGGCAGCCAATACCGCCGGCGAAATCGAGCAGCCGGTTGCCGTCCACGTCTTCGATCATGGCGCCTTCGGCACACGCCACGAAAACCGGCGTGCTGTTGGCCACGCCGCGCGGCACGGCCGCAATGCGCCGCTCCATCAGCTCGCGCGAGCGCGGGCCGGGAATCTCGGTTCGTAATTGAATAATGCTCATTTCCAGGCTAAAGAATTTTGGATTTTGGATTTTGGATTGGCGAACCGAATTCGAAGTTTCCCGAACAAAACAGAGTGCATGTTTGGGAATCCAAAATCCAAAATTGCAAATCAAAAATCGCTCAGTACCAGCCAATCGGCTGCTCGTTCAGGTTGATGTGCACCTGCTTAGTTTCCAAGTACTCCTCGATCCCCCAGGGGCCAAGCTCGCGGCCGAAGCCCGACTGCTTGTATCCGCCCCACGGAGCCTCCACATAAGTCGGCTGCATGTGGTTTACCCAGACGACCCCGGCGCGCAGGGCCTTGACGACACGCAGGGCGCGGTAGATGTCGCGCGACCAGACCGCCGCCGCAAGGCCATAGGGCGAATCGTTGGCAATGCGGATGGCCTCGGCTTCACCCTCGAACGGGATCACGGCAGCAACGGGACCGAAAATTTCTTCGCGCGCGATGCGGGCGCTATTGTCGACGTCGTAGAAAATCGTCGGCTCGACGTAGTAACCGCGCGTGAAGGCGACGGCGCGGCCGCCGCCCAAAGCCAGCTTGGCCTCCTTCTTCCCGAGTTCCTGGTAGGAGATCACGCGCTCATATTGTTCCCGGCTGACCAGCGGGCCCATTTTGGTTTCGCGCGCGAGTGGCGGGCCCAGGCGAATGCGCTTGGCCTTTTCGGTCATCATCTCGAGAAAGCGCGGATAAATCGAGCGCTCGACGAGAATCCGGCTTCCTGCCGAGCAGACTTCGCCCTGATTGATGAAGACGCCGAACAGCGCGCCATCCGTTGCGGCCTCCAAGTCGGCATCGCCAAAAAAAATGTTGGGAGACTTTCCACCCAGCTCAAGCGTGACGCGCTTGACGGTTTCCGCCGCCATCTTCACTATTTTCTTGCCCACCGCCGCGCTGCCCGTGAAAGCGACTTTGTTCACCTCGGGATGTTCGACGAGCGGCGCGCCGACGGTCTCGCCGAACCCGGTAACGATGTTGACGACGCCGGGCGGCAGGCCAGCGTCGGAGAGCCAATTGGCGAGTTCGAGCGCCGTCAGGGGAGTCTGCTCCGCCGGCTTCAGCACGCACGCGCAGCCCGCGGCAATCGCCGGCGCCAGTTTCCACGCCGCCATGAGCAGGGGATAATTCCAGGGAATGATCTGGCCAGCGACCCCGACGGGCTCCTTTAGTGTGAGGCTCAGGGCGTTATCCGGCACGGGATTGACGTGGCCCAATACTTTGGTAGCCAGCCCGCCGTAATATTCAAAACACGTGGCCGTATCGGCGACGTCGAATTCGGCTTCAACGATCGGCTTGCCGCAGTTGCGCGACTCGAGTTCGGCAAGCATCGCCGCCTCTTTGCGGACGCGCTCGGCTAACCGGAAGAGGATTCGGCCGCGCTCCTGTGCCGTGGTCTGCGGCCAGGGGCCGGAATCAAATGCGGCACGCGCCGCACGAACGGCACGGTCGACGTCTTTCGCGTCGGCGTCGGGAACTTCCGCAATCACCTCTTCCGTGGAAGGATCATAGACTGGGAAATTCGCGCCGCGATTCCCTTCCACAAATTCCCCGTTGATATACATCCGATAACTCTTCATGACTCCTCCCGAAGAGCGCACGGTCCCTTAAAGGCCCTCTACTCAACCGCCAGCGCTGCGACCGCCGGCGAAGCCTTGCGCCGTCCGTACACAAAAAAGAAGAATGCCGCGAGCCCGATAAACGTCAGAGTGCCTCCCACCATCTTTAATTCATAAATCCAGAAGGAGGTGATTTGTTGCGCCGGGAAAAACGCCAGAGTAATTCCCAGGAGCGTGGTAACGAGGCCACTGGCGCCCGCAAGGGCCAGCACGCCTTTGCTGTAGCGTCCCTTAGCCGCGGGCTCGCTCCAAGCGAGTTTGAGCAGGGCCGCAAACATATAGACGAACGGAACCAACTGCAGGACCACGGCCAGTGAGAGCATCGTCTGAAACGCTTCCTGCACGCCCGCGCCCGTGAGGTTCATGACGCAGAGCAGCAGCGAGACGCCGGCGTGAACGATCAAGGCCCTATGAGGCGTGGCGTAGCGCGGGTGCAGCCGGCCCAGCCAACTCGGCAAGTATGAATCAAGCCCGGCGACGAACGGGATGCGCGCCGAACCCGCCAGCCACGCAGAACCAATCCCTGCGATCGAAATGCTCAGCATCAGCGCGAACGGCGCGACCAGCCAGGGCACGCCGACTTCCGCCGCCATGTGATCCACGGCTTGCACGATTCCCTGCAGCACACTGATATCGTTTTTGCCCACCGCCACCAGGAGCACCAGCGTCACGCTGAGGTAAAGCAATCCGGAAATCACTCCTCCCCAGACAACCGCCCCCGGCAACGATCGGCTGGGATCGCGGATCTCGTCACCCATTACCGACGCGAGTTCCAGTCCCACCAGGCCGAAACAGATGACGCCAAATGAATTCAGAACAAAGCGCGGATTGTGGGGAATTTGAAAATCTGTCGCGGTCAATGAAGTCCCGAACCTGATCAAGACGATCAGCCCCAAACCGATGAGCGCCGCCGCCGCGATCCCCGTTCCGATTCCCCCCAGATTGTTGACCCACTTGCCGACACCCAACCCGACGATATTCAGAACCACAAGCAGCGCCAGCAGGATCATAGATACGGCGAGCGCGAAGGCGCGGTTGTCGGCCAGCGACTGGTGCTTGGAGCCGAGGACAAAAACCGAAACCCCGACGAAGTAAAACATCACCGTCGGCACATAGAGCATGTTGTTCGTCCAATAGCACCAACCCGAAAGAAAGCCGTGAAAGTTTCCAAATACCTCCTTTGCCCACAGGTACACGCCGCCCTCGCCAGGGAAACGATGAGCCAACTCGATGACCGCGATGCCTTGAGGCAGGAAGAACAGCAGCAAAGACAGAATCCAGAGCCACACCGTGACCCCACCGTTGGCGGCTATCGAGGGGACGACGTTCAAGTTGAAAACCGCCACAACGAAAAGCAGGACAAGGTCCCCTCGGCCCAGCACGCGGCGCAGGTGAGGCTTTTCATCCTTCATGCTTCGGGCTTTCTTCTAGTGTGTTGCTGCGGCCGCGCGGGCGTGTTGAGCGCGCGCCAGGGCCGGCGCCAGATCCGCGAAGGCCTCCAGGTGGCGGTCGACGTCGGCGTCGGTATGCGCCACGCAGACGGTCCACTGCTCGTCCCACCAATACGGCTGGGGCAACACGCCGCGATTGACCATGCCGAACCAGTAGTGCCGCCAGAGGTCCACGTCGATGGCGGTCCAGTCGCGGTAGTTGCGGACTTCTTTTGGATAGAGCATCAGCGCGCCGTTCGCTCCCGCGCCAATCGCGTAGGCGACGAGGCCGGTCTTCTCAATGGTTTTCTGATGGCCCTCCACCAGGCGCTGATTCAGGCGGGTCAAGTGCTCGTAG
The DNA here is from genome assembly GCA_964613505.1 of uncultured Acidobacteriota bacterium. Classification (GTDB taxonomy): domain Bacteria; phylum Acidobacteriota; class Terriglobia; order UBA7540; family UBA7540; genus CAZTHM01. The sequence goes on from CAZTHM010000025.1 coordinate 10,401, forward strand.
GCGGCCGGTGTAAACACCTCGCGCAACGTCGCTAGTCCCGCGGCCATGACGAGAGGATTGGTGCCGTAGGTGCCCGCATGAAAGACCTTGAATTGCGTGATGGCGTCCATCAATTCGCGGCTGGCGCCGAACGATGCGAGCGGGAAACCACCACCAATGGATTTCGCCAGGCAGACGATGTCGGGCTTTACCTGGAAGTATTCGCACGCGCCGCCGCGCGCCAGCTTCGCGCCGGTCTTCACCTCATCGAAAATCAGATAAGCGCTGTGCTTCGTGCAGAGTTCCCGCAGACCCTGGAGGTAACCCTTCTCCGGCATGCAGATTCCGATGTTCATCATGACGGGCTCAACGATGACGGCGGCAATCTCGTTCGGATATTTCGCGAAGAGCCGCGCCGTCGAGTCCAGATCGTTGAACACGCCCACCAGCGTGTGCTGGACGGTGGCGGCGAGCACTCCCGCGCTGGAAGGAACCTGATTGGGCGCCGCGGCGCTGCCGTATTGGTCTGCTTTGGGCTTAACGCTGACCATCGCGGTATCGTGCACGCCGTGATAGCCGCCCTCCATTTTGATGATCCGGTCGCGCCCCGTCACACCTCGCGCCAGGCGGATGGCGTGCATCGTGACTTCCGTCCCGCTGCTGCCGAAGCGGACCATTTCCACGGGAAAGCGCGCGCAGATTTCCTCCGCCAGTTCAACTTCCAGGTCGTGCGGCATGCCGAACATCGTTCCCAGGCGCAGCCGCTCCTCGACGGCGCGCACCACGGCGGGATGGCAGTGGCCGGCCATCAGCGCGCCGAAGCAGAGGTTGTGGTCAATGTACTCGTTGCCGTCCAAGTCGCGAATCCGGCCGCCCTGGCCCTCGCGAACGAATATCGGGTGCGGCTCGTACGTTCGGAAATTGCTCCCCACACCCAGCGGCAAACGCGTCGTGGCCTTCTTCAAAGCTTCCGCCGAGCGCGGCGTGCGCCGCTGATAGGTTTCGATTTCGCGTTTCAGTTCCTCGTGCATGAATTTCTCCTGCGGTGCCTGTTTGGTGCGGTATCCATCAATTGATTGTGCCCGGCCAATGCCGTGCCGAAAACTCTGGGTTCAGAAAAATAACTTGATCCCAAATTGGATCAGCCTCGGGTCGCGCGCCCGCTTGACGCGACCGAAATCCGATCCGTCGGAAATGTTCCCGTCCGGGGCCGTAAACTGCGCGTGGTTCACGAGATTGAAAAACTCGGCGCGGAACTCGAGGTGAGTTCTCTCCGTGAGGATCGTGCTCTTGTGGATGCCGACGTCAAAGTTGCTAATCCCCGGGCCGCAGCACACCGAGCGCGGCGAACTTCCGATCGTTCCCAAGGCCTGCGAAGCAAACGAGTGGGGGTCGAACCCCAGGTTTCCGGGACCGCGCGGATTCATCTTGAAAAACGGCCGCACCATATCCGGCTGGCCGGGCAGCTCAAAATCGAAGCTGTACATTAACTCGAGGTCATCCGAGGAAGAGATCCGGACGGGAAAACCGGTCTGGAAAGACGTGATGCCGGACAACGCCCAGCCGTTGAAAAGCTTCCCGGCCAGGCCGGAGCGGGCGCGAATAGGCAGCTCCCAGTAATAGCTGTAGACAATTCGATTTCGCGCGTCGAACAACGAGAGCGAATAGCTGCGGCGGCTGTCCAGCGGATTGAGCATATTCTCAAAACTCGACGCTTGGTCGAACGACTTGCTCCAGGTATAGGAGAGTTGGAACTGGAGCCCGTGGGCGAAGCGTTTTTCCAGCGAAAACTGGAGCGAATTGTAGTTGGAATTGGCGATGGTGTCCTGGGCGAAGACGCTGGAGAAAACCGGCACCCCGTCGGGCGGGCATCCCGCGCCCGTCGTCGGCTGGCAGAACGGCGAGGAGTTCGGCCGCAGGCCGACGAGCGTAATGTCAGTAGGGTTTGGCCCGGTCACGCTCGACACAGACCCATACGGCAGGTTCAAGGTGTAGCCATCGGGAATCGAATTCGCGGGGACGAAGAAACTGCTGTCGGCATAGTAGGGGCCGCAGGCAAGGCTCGAAGACAGGTCGGGATCGGTGGCGCTGTAATAGTCAGAGAGACTTTGTAGGTCCAGGCAGGTCTGGGCGTTGCCGAAGTTCAGGTCGTGCGTGGCCAGCAGCCGGTGACCCTGTGACCCGACGTAACCAATCTGAACCACCAAGTCATCCGTTAGCTGGCGCTGGATGGTGAAATTGTATTGCGCTGAGTACTGCGCGCGAAGCCGAGGCTGAAACTGCCCAAACAACAAAATGGGCCGGAAGACCGAGAAGTCCACGGCCTGGCCGCGTTGGGGATCCAGAATACCGTTGAACGGGTTGGGATTAACCGTTCCATCCTGCCCCAAAAACGGCAGGTTGAAGAACGTGTTCGAGAGCCCGGAGCTTCCGCCAAAGGGCGGCTCGGCGCTGAACTGTTCGAGCACGAGTTGTTCAATGGGGTTGTAGAACATTCCCCAACCCATTCGGATGCTGGTTTTTCCGGGGCCTCCGGTCAGTCGGGCGAGCCAGCCGCTGTTGGAATTCGGGCTCCAGGCGAGCCCAACCCGCGGCGCAAACGCCCGGTAGTAAGTCTGGGTCAAGCCGTTGGGAACGCCCGAATCTCCTGGGATGACCAGGCCCCTCGGAAAGACCGCCTCGGCAGCGCTTCCGGGACCACAATCGGTGGTTCCGAAAGTATCGACAAGGGAATTGTTGGGACCCAGCACACAAGGAAAGATCGCCGTGTCCTGGCCGGGCCGGAAGGTCTGCACGCGCTGGCCCACGTCGGCAATGGGTGTGTTGAGTTCCCAGCGCAGACCATAATTAAGTGTGACGTTCGGCCGGATTTTCCAACTGTCCTGACCAAAGAGATAGAGCGAGGTGCTGCGGACCAGCTCCTTCTGCGCCGAGCCCTGGAGGTAGAAATCCGAAAGGCCGAGGAGGTAATTGGGAATCAGGTCGTCAAAGCCCACATCGTTTGTCCCGCCCCCAAAGAAGTTGTATTGCCCGTTCACGTCGAAGAAGAGCGTCTGGTCAAACTTCTGGCGGCGGACGTCCCCGCCGAACTTCAGAGTGTGTTTGCCCGCCACCTTGGTGAAGCTGTCGGAAAACTGAAACGTATTCCCGAACTGCGGCAGTTCGCCTTCCAGGTTGTTGCCATAAGAGAACCCGCCGGAAAGGCTGACGAACGGCACGCCTTCACGGTCGGCGCCGAGATTCGGCGTGATGCCCCGTCGTGGGTTGGCAGAGTCAGAAAAGCACTGGTCCGCCGCAACGGTCTTACACGAGTCCTGCACGAGGCCCGTCCGCTGCGGGTGCAAGAATCTCCCCTGGGCTTCGCGGAAATAGGAGAAGCGGAATTCGTTGACCGCGCTGGCGCTGGCGATCCAAGTGTGAGTTGTGTTCAATTGCTGAAAGCGTTCGTTGGTCAAGTCTCCGAATCCCGGCAACTCGGCGCCCCCCGCCTGAAACCGCGCGAATGGCTTGGCCAGGAAGGCGTCGGTGAAATAGTAGTAGGCGCTGAGCTGTTGATGGTCGGTCAGCTTGTGGTCCACGCGGAGGGTCCCCTGATCCGCGCGGTTTCGCAAGAGAGGGGAAGCCTGAAAGAGGTTGCCCCCTGCGTTGGGGAGGGGCACGAATTGATTCATCAAGTCCAGCGCCGTGGGATCAAAGCACTCCGATGGAATGATGTTTCCAGGAAAGAGGTCCGCATAAGCCGTCCCAGCCACAATGTTGCCGTCGACATCGACCGCCCCACCCGACGAAGCCACCTTCGCGGCGCATCCCAGGCGGCTGTTGAGACCGGAAGCCAACGTGTCATCGGCCAGTGTTCCATAGAAGGTCGAACCGGAGGAAAAGTCTCCCGCGCGCTGGGCCGCGGTTGGAACCGTCACCGTGCTCGAAGGCACACCCTGGTGGATCCTCCGGCCTTCGAAAGAAAGGAAGAAAAAGGTCTGATCGCGCTTGAGGGGCCCGCCGAGAGTGCCGCCAAACTGGTTCTGCTTGAAGTCCGGCCGGGTGAGTTCGAAGAAGTTGCGGGCGTTCAGGCGTTGGTTGCGAAAGAACTCGAAAATATTCCCGTGGAAATTGTTGGTCCCGGTCTTAGTGACCACGTTTACCACCGCACCGGAATTGCGTCCAAACTCGGCGTCGAAGGTGTTGGTGAGAACGCGAAACTCTTCGATGGTGTCGGGCGAGGGCTGGATGGCGGGCAGGTTCGCGAACTGATCGTTGGCATCGCCGCCATTCACCGTGTAGTTGTTGGAGCGTCCTCGACCGCCGTTCACCGAAACGACTCCGGCCCGGTCGCTTCCATAGAAGAGGTCAGAACCAACTTGCGACTGCACGCCGGGCTGCAATTGCAGCAATTGGTAAGTATCACGCGCGTTTAGGGGAAGTTGCGCCACCGCCCGGTCGTTGACGACCGCGCCGAGCTGTGTGCTGGTGGTCTCAATCAGCGGAGCCGTGGCCTCGGCGGTGACGACCTGGGTGAGCGCGCCGAGTTCCATCCTGGCGTTAATAACAACCACGCGGCCGATGCTCACCTCGACGTCGTGCTGCTGGAATTCCTTGAAGCCTTCGGCATCGACGACGACGGTGTAATGGCCGACCGCCAGAGCTGGAAATACGAAATCTCCATCCTGATCGGTTGTGGTGTTGCGCGTGACGTAAGTCCCGCCAAGGACCGCGGCGACCTTGGCGCCGGGTATGACCGCGCCGGAGGGGTCGGTGACCGAACCGCGGATGGTGCCGGTGGTCTGGGCCCCGACAGGCAGAGCAAAGGCCAACAATGCCAGGGAGCCGAACACAGCGCGGAGGAAGGACGGGCTCTTCATACTCGCTCCTTGGGTGAAGGCGCTCCACGAAGGCCGGGAGGACCTCAGCCCAGCTTGGAATTTGACTTGCCCTGATATTCAAACCTTACTATAATCCCGCAACCCTAGAGGAAGCACAGGGACTTGTCAAGGACAAAAGCGAGCAGGCAAGGGCTCGAAAAATGCCCCTCACGAGGGGCAGGAGTGCGGCTCGGCCAGCGACTTCCCCAGACGAGAGTCGCCCTTACGGTGGAGGCTAACGACCATGACGCAACTTGAAAACCACATCGGAGGCTCCTGGCTCGCGGCAGGCGCCGGCGACTTCCTTCCGGTTACTAATCCCGCCACCGGCGAGGTCATGGTCCACGTTCCCATGTCTTCCGCGAACGAAGTCGAGCGCGCGGTCCAGGCCGCGGCGGCCGCCTTCCCCGAATGGCGCGAGACCCCGGCGGTGGAGCGCATTCAATATCTCTTCAGGCTGAAGAGGCTGCTCGACGAGAACCTGGAAGACTTGGCGCGCACTTTGACCAACGAGTGCGGGAAAACTCTCCAGGAGGCGACCGACGAGCTGCGTCGCGGCATCCAGACCGTCGAAGTCGCCTGCGGAATCCCCCTCATGATCCAGGGCTACAACAACGAGGACATCGCGCGTGGCATCGACGAGATGATGCTCCGCCAGCCGTTGGGCGTGGTGGCGGCGATCACACCCTTCAATTTTCCCGGCATGATCCCTCTGTGGTTCCTGCCCTTCGCTATCGCGTGCGGAAACACCTTCATCCTCAAGCCCTCAGAGCGCGTGCCGATGACCGCGGGCAAACTCTTTCGCTTGCTGGAGCAAACTGGATTGCCAAAAGGCGTCGTCAACCTGGTCAACGGAGCCAAAGCCGCCGTGGACGCATTACTCGACCATCCCGCTGTGCGCGCCGTCAGTTTTGTGGGTTCGACGCCGGTGGCCAAGTATGTCTACACCCGCGCCACGGCCAACGGCAAACGCGCGCAGTGCCAGGGTGGCGCCAAGAACCCGGTCATCCTACTGTCCGACGCGGATGTGGAATCGACGACGCGCATCGTCGCGGAGTCGGCCTTTGGCTGCGCGGGCCAACGGTGCCTCGCGGCATCGGTCGCCGTCACCGTCGGCGAAGCCGGGCGCGTGTTCACCCAGCCGCTGGTGGAAGCTGCGAATTCCCGCATCGTGGGTTACGGGTTGGATCCGGGAGTTCAAATGGGCCCCGTGATTACGGCGGAAAGCAAGACCCGCATTGAGCGCCTGATCGAGACCGGAATCCGGGAAGGCGCGCGACCTGTGGTCGACGGTCGCAATGCCATTATCAAGGGGCGAGAGAAGGGCAACTTCATCCGGCCGACCATCTTGCAGGGTGTCCGCGCCGACGGGACGCTCGGGGGAACCGAAGTATTCGGTCCTGTCCTCAGTCTCGTCCACGTCGAAACCATTGATGAGGCCATCCGCCTCGTGAACAGCGGGAAGTTTGGAAACATGGCGTGCCTGTTTACCTCGAGCGGGGCCGCGGCACGCAAGTTCCGGCACGAGGTGCAGGCAGGCAACGTCGGCATCAATGTCGGGGTCGCCGCGCCGATGGCGTTCTACCCGTTCAGCGGCTGGAAAGACAGCTTTTTTGGCGACCTGCACGGGCAGGGACGGGACGCGGTGGAGTTTTATACCGACAAGAAGGTTGTCATCGAACGCTGGCCGGCGTCGTAGCCGGCCTCACTCGACGTCCTGACCGAGGCGCAAAGCAGGAAATCCGACGCTGTGCTCGGGATGAATACCAGTAAGTAGTGGCAGTTTCCTCGCAAGCACTGAAGGGCTAAGCCGTTGAAAATAATTCAGGGCAAGAACTTTTTGAAAATCGGCGATGTCGCGCGGCTGGTGGGAATCTCG